>CAMTMX010000003.1 GCA_947073495.1 uncultured Porphyromonadaceae bacterium | reverse complement strand
ATACGTTTGAGCACATCACCGATGGAGCGGTCCTGTGCCTGTGCGAAACTACCGACATTGTACGAAATAGTGTCGCCTTGCTCCCGTATGCGGTCAGCCTTGACTGTTACCTCTTTCAACAGAGTTGTGCCCGGTTCCAGAAAAACGGAGATAGGAAAAGAAACACTGTCAAGAGGTATGGTTTTCTTGGCAAAGCTCATCATTGACACCTCTAACCGGCAACCTGCAACCGACGGCAGCGACATAGCGAAACCGCCGTCACCTTTCGACGTGGCATATTTCTTTATCTTACCGTCTGCACCTTTGACGATCACCGAAGCCCCGGTAAGAGGTTTGTTGCTCTCCTTGTCAACGACCGTGCCTGACACATTGACCTGTGCAACAGCACAGACCGCAACAAAAAGAAATATCAGGTATGTGATAACACGGTTCATTTGTGATAATCAGTTTCGAGTAAGTCATATCCCATATCAAATTGTTTGCGGCATTGCTCACGCAATTCTCCTGCTGTTGTTTCCAGTCCGTTAACAACCAGGCGAGCCCCATTTGGCAAATTTCCTCCGGCTAAACCCGCCAATGGATCCTGTAAGTGTTTATATTTGCCTTGTAGATATTTTATGCGGTCTTCCTTATGATACCAGTCGTCACGAGGCATACCGGGAATTTCCTGTTCAGTTGTTTCTATGCCATTTGCAGAAAACGAATGCATACCTTTCGATTCTGATACTTTTAATATCAGTCCCGGCAGCCCGGTAAATTTCCATGGTCCGTCCTGAACAGGTATCTCTGGTGTAAACCAAGCCGTCCAGTCGCGCCCATGGTATGAAGTTCGGGCCATAATACATTCGTAATCAAGCATGGTAATGGTTGAATCGGAAAGTATCTCCCATTGCATTTCCCCTAAATGCTCATTGTACTTGGCAAACTGGTCACTGTAATCATCGTAAACAGTCTGCATCTGCGTCTCAAAGTCCTTGAAAACGTACATGCTCACAGAACGATTTGGCACCTCACTCCCGTGTCCGGACTTCTCTAACGCTGATGCCATTGCCCCGTAAGCCTGACATGCGGCATCGTCCTTTGAATTGATGTCCATCCATAAGGCGGTCGGGTTGTAGAACATCGAACCGTCCTTGCCGCTCAATAATGTGTAGTCGTTCTTCCGAATTTCTCCTCCAATACAGACTTCATAGTCATAACCTACCTTTATCTGGGCATTTTGAGCAGATAAAGGCATGGCGCAAGAAATTGCCAATAAAAATACAGTAATGTGTCGAGATATTTTCATATAATTTGTCTCTATACAGAGGCAAAGTTAAATATAAACCGCGACTTTGCTCTCAACAAATGTTGAGGCGGGTTGAAAAAGATTAAGATTTTCTTAATCTACTTAAATGAGTGGGAGTTATATTAAGGAATGAAGCTATATCTTTAAGCGAAAACAGCGAAAAGATATTATCGTATTTGGCGATAAGTTCGTCGTATCTTTCTTGTGCCGATTTAGTATGCAGATTGATGTATCTGCTATATGTAGTATCGAACAACGCTACATTGGTTTCGGCGATGATTCTATATAGCTTATCGTCTGACTTCATGCGCTGACCTATATACTTAGTGGATATGCAATATATCTCACAGGGTGTAACAGCGACGATTGAAACGCGAGATTTTTTGCCGTAAAGAGAGAACGGGAAATCGGCAACAAATTCACCTGCAAACTCCAAACCTACAACGCGCTCGGAACCATCGGATGCGTATGCCACATATTTAAGAGTGCCGGACTTAATATATCCGATGTATCGTGCGACCTGTCCTCGTTCGGCAAACGATTCGTCCTTTTCATAATGGCGCAACACTCCTTCTTTAATACAAAGATCGCGCCAAAAATTATAGTCGATATTCTCGTAATATGTGTTGAAGTTCGAGGAAGACATTGAGCACTATTTAACAATTATTATCGGCTGTCTGAAGAAGGAGGACAGCTTGGCAGGGGTGGCAAGAGTGGAATTGTGCCGGCTGCTTAACCACTTTGTGACTACACAAGGGTGTTTTCCTATGAATCTTGTAAACTTCAGTTTTCGACAGACCTTTCTCTTGCATAAGCCCATATATTTTATTGGAAACAGCCATCTCCATTTCAACCTCCTCATGAATAGATGCCTATATGGAGTCCACGATTTTGGCAATACGTGCCAAATCTTCATTATAGGTCGCATCATCTTTTAACCGGTTATAGAAACGAAGATACTCGCCCTTATCCTCAGTAATGAACCGGATGGTTAGAGTGAGCAATTACGATCTGTGTTTAGCTGAATTCTGCTTAACTCATAATCGGTATGTTTCCTGTCTTTACTAACGCAAAGGTACATAAAAATCTCGAGATTCTCACACCGGCAAAATAAAGAATTGATTTTTAGAGAATGTTTGAATTTAACTTTATGAAATCTTTAAGAGCGCGTTCCTTAAAATTTCGGGGATGTAGAGACGGCGATTTTTGAGCAGATTTTTCGAGTCGAAGAAGAGCGATCAGAGGACTGATGAAATCTCGATAAATATGAGCCAAAAGCGACAGTCGGTGGTAATTTCTTTCCCAGATTAATGCATTTATCAGGCATATCCGGACAATCGTCTGAATAAACATACAAAAATTCGGTGCCGCCTCGATTGGCGGCACTCGCAGGTGATGGCAGGATTGATTACAGATGACGTAAAAGCCGGTATATGTCAGCGGCAATATAACCCTTGTCGGTACGTATCTCCTTGAACGCGGGATATTTATTCTTGACCACCGGTATTTATAATCAAATCGGGTCTACTTGCTTAAAAGTTTTTTTGCGAACTCGTAGTCGGGTTCGGTCGTAATCTCTTCTGACAATGAAGTGCCGAGCACTTTACCCTCCTCATCAAGAATGATCAATGCTCTTGCAAAAAGTCCGCGCAACGGACCGTCGAGCAATTCCACACCATATTCTTTTCCAAAGTCACTCCGGAATGCCGATGTTGTGTAGACATTCTCGATTCCGTTTGCCACGCAAAAGCGTGCCATAGCAAAAGGAAGGTCTTTAGAGACACAAATCACTACTGTATTTTTGAACTCCGATGCCTCTTTATTAAACCTGCGGACGGAAGCCGCGCATACGTCTGTATCAAGACTTGGGAAAATATTCAGGACTACCCTCTTCCCCTTGAAATCGTGTTTGCTTATTTCAGTAAGATCCTTATTGACCAATGAAAAGTTGGGCGCCTCTGTTCCTGCCTCGGGCAGTTTGCCACTGATATGAAAAGGAGAGCCTTTCAAGAACACTGTTGTTTCCATCTTATTATTCGAATAGTTATACATAATTAATAAAGCCGTAGAACGATACAGACTATCAACTTCATCCATCGTTGAAATCATTTCTCTACATCTCTAAGAAACTGTTTAAAATTTATTTTATCTTGTTATTGAGGGCTTTGTCGACATCTTTATGATATTTATTCAGTCATTATAGAACCCCATAACTCCATCATAAATATCAAAATTCTGCTCGACAAATCTTCTCAATTCCTTCGACAAATAAATTTAAACAATTTCTAAAGCAAAACATAAAAAACATTAATTCGTATTCACATGAAAAAAATCTTATTGATACTTTTAATGATTTTAAATTTTAGTATCACATCAAGTGCTTCCAACGAATCTAACGACAGCGATAAGACAGCTTTGTTGATGGTGCATTTCGGTACGACTTTTGATGACACCCGTGCAGCCACTATTGATGCGATAAATGAAAAAGCCAAGGATGAATTTCCGGAGATGAAAGTTGTAGAGGCATATACCTCCAGGATAGTAATTTCACGTCTTGCAAAACGAGGAATCGTAAAGCCAACACCACGTGAGGCACTTCTCAAATTGGCTGCCGAAGGCTATACCCATGTGTTTATACAAAGCACTAATGTAATCGACGGGATAGAGGCAGAATCTTTGCGTAATGAAGCTGACTATATGGTTCCTTTTTTCAAGGATCTGAGAATCGGTCGTCCGCTGCTTTATTCTACAGAAGACTGTCTGAATGTAGAAAAAATTTTGGCTGAGCGCTATTCATCGTCAAAAGGAAAAAATTCAGCCGTGGTATTGATCGGTCATGGCACAGAAACTCCCGCTAATGCAATTTATTCACAAATGGATTATATGTTCGGCGCTGAAGGGAATCACGATTTTCATGTTGCAACAGTCGAGGGTTATCCAACATTTGGAACCACTCTTGCTAAATTGAGATCTTCAAAAGTCAAGAATGTGACATTGGTTCCCTTTATGTTTGTTGCCGGAGATCATGCAAGAAATGATATAGCCGGGGATTGGAAAGAAGATCTGGAAAAGGAAGGTTTTAAAGTTTCAGTCATTATTGAAGGACTTGGACAGATTCCGGCGATACAGGATATTTACATTCAGCATGTCAAGGATGGTCTTAAGGAGCGTCCTTTAACCCCTGTTGAGCGTAAAGCAGCCTTTATAAAGGAGAATCTTTAATTCTCATCCAACGTAACAGAATGTGTCGAGAAAACAGTTGTCATAGAGGATTGTCAGGAGCTTGGGATAAAGGTATATTTTGATAAGACCAATCCGGCGGCATTTCAAGAGAATTGATTGATGGTTCCTGTCATTATTCCATTATTGTTTTTTCTTTTGAAGTCTTTGATAGATATTATAGGATTTTTCGGAGAATATTCTCAGCAGCTTTACGTTCAACGTAAAACGACAGATATCATGGTAAAAAAACGGGCACACACCAAATGGTGATCATTACAAAGGAGGGTAACAAGATAAATATATTCCCTCTGAGAATTACAGACATTCTTCCTGCAGCAAAGGTCATCGTGTAGGGAGTGCATGTCAACATGAAAATGGTGAAATAATTTATATTCCGGAATAAAATTAAAAATATGAAATTATCAAGATTTGTTTTAACATTCACCGGTGCTCTGCTCTTGTGTTCATGCGGAGGTAGACACACTGCCGGACAACATGCCGACAACGAGGTTGTCGCTATGGATTCGGTATCGATGATAGCCCCTGTATATGCACAAGGTTTTAAGGTGAAGTATCTTGACGATATGATTCTTCTTGACATCAATGATCCTGAGAATCGGGAGGCAGAACGATTTCATTTCGCGCTGACCGAAAAAGATTACTCCGGAGAGATTCCGGAAGGTTACAGCCGCCTTAACATACCGGTGGAATCGGCAATATGTATGACTTCGCTTCAGCTATCGAATTTCCTTAAACTTGGGATTCCGGAAAAAGTTGTCGGCATTACAAGTACACGCCATCTTCACAACGGACAGATGAAACGTCAGCTTAAAGAAGGCGCAACACATAAAATTGGAATTGAAGGAAATTTCGATAATGAAGTCATCATGGCGCTCAATCCGGATGTGATTTTCATATCTCCGTTTAAAAGGGGCGGTTATGATGCCATACGCAATGTAAATATACCTATGATTCCACATTTGGGGTATAAGGAGCTGACACCACTCGGTCAGGCAGAATGGATAAAAGTGATTGGTTTGCTGACAGGCAATACAGCGAAAGCCAATGAAGAGTTCCGGGCTATTCAATATCGTTATAATGATTTGAAAGCTAAAGTGGATACAGTTTCAAACCGTCCAACTGTTTTCAGCGGAGAGATGCGTGGCGGCAACTGGTATGCTGTAGGTGGCAAAAGTTTTCTTGCCCAGCTATTCAGAGATGCGGGCGGTGATTATTTTCTCAAAGACAACGAAGAATCAGGGGGCGTGACACTTGATTATGAAACAGTCTATACCAACGCAGCCAATGCTGATTATTGGAGGATTGTAAACAGTTTCGATGGAGATTTCAGTTACGATGTGCTTAAAGATCAAGACAACCGTTATACTGATTTTGACGCATGGAAAAATCATGGTGTGATCTATTGCAACATGAAAGAAGTGCCTTTCTATGAGAAGATGCCAGTAGAGCCGGAAGTTGTATTGGCAGACTTTATACATGTCTTTCATCCTGATATCCTTCCAGATCATCAACCGAGTTATTATCATTTGCTGAAATGAACAGAAAGACCACAATGTTGCTGATGCTGTTGTTGTGTCTATCAATAATGGCTTTTCTAATACTGAATCTTTTATTGGGGACTGTCAAGATCCCGGTGAAAGATGTGATCGACATTCTTCTTGGTAATGATGTCGACAATAGAATATGGACCAATATCGTGATGAAGTCACGTCTTCCTCAATCATTGACCGCAGCAATGGCAGGAGCCGGTCTTGCAGTGAGCGGACTTTTGATGCAGACAGTATTCCGTAATCCGCTTGCAGGCCCTTCGGTGCTCGGTATCAGTTCCGGTGCGAGCTTAGGTGTGGCATGCGTTGTCCTTTTGTCAGGAAGCATCGGGGGCGTTGCATTGAGCAAGCTTGGAGTAATCGGAGAAGTCACGATTACCTTGTCGGCAATAATAGGATCATTGATCATAATGGGGCTTATCGCATTTGTCGCACAGAAAGTGAAAGGAAATGTTACGCTTCTGATAATGGGAGTGATGATAGGATATATTGCGAATGCAATCATTGGAGTATTGAAATTCTTTAGTGCCGAAGAAGATATACGAGCATACGTAATATGGGGTTTGGGTAGTTTTTCGCGTGTGTCAGGAGGACAGACAACAGTGTTTATTGTGTTGATGCTGATACTGCTTCCCATAGCATTCTTTCTGATAAAGACACTTAATCTTCTTTTGTTGGGTGACTCATACGCGCGAAATCTGGGGTTGAGCATTAAACGCGCAAGATTGCTTGTCATCGGCTGCTCGGGAGTGTTGGTAGCCGTTGTTACAGCGTATTGCGGACCGATAGTTTTCTTAGGACTGGCAGTCCCTCATATTTGCAGAGGACTATTTCATACATCAAACCATGCCACAATACTTCCGGCATCATTGCTCGGAGGTGCCTCTCTTGCGCTCTTGTGTAATCTCATAGCCCGTCTGCCGGGATTTGAGGGAGCACTTCCCGTGAATTCAGTGACAGCACTTGTCGGGGCGCCTGTAGTTATGTGGGTATTGTTCAACAAACGAAAGAATGAGATATGAATCATAAAGAAGAGACTATCCGGGTAGTAAATCTGGAAACCGGATATAATTCAAAAAAAGGAGCAACAGTAATTACGCGGGGTATCAATGCATCGTTATATTCCGGCGAACTGACATGTCTTCTCGGGCCGAACGGCGCCGGTAAATCAACCTTATTGAAAACTCTTACGGCGTTTCTTTCTCCGATAAAGGGAGAGATATTTATTGAGCAAAAGCCGTTGAGGGAATATTCAGATGCCGAACTTTCTAAAGTTATCGGTGTGGTTCTAACTGAGAAGTTGAGCCTCAACAATATGTCGGTAGAAGAACTCGTCGGGATGGGAAGGAGTCCTTACACCGGTTTTTGGGGACGCATGAATGAAAATGACCGCATGATTGTAGATGAATCGATCACTCTTGTTGGAATCGAAAACCTCAAGGGGCGAATGATCCAGACTCTGAGTGACGGCGAGCGTCAGAAGGTGATGATAGCCAAGGCTCTTGCCCAGGAAACCCCTATAATCTTCTTAGACGAACCAACTGCTTTCCTTGATTATCCGAGTAAGGTGGAGATTATGCAATTGCTTCAGCGTCTTGCAAGAGAAAAAGGCAAGACAGTCTTTCTATCAACGCACGATCTTGAACTGGCTCTGCAGATTGCTGACAAGGTATGGCTACTTGACAAGCCTCATGGGGTTACGATCGGCACTCCTGAAGATTTGGCTCTCAATGATGACATGAGCAGATATTTCTATCGTGAAGGTGTGGAGTTTGACCGGGAGAGCGGTCTTTTCAAAATCAGTCATAAGCTTGACCAGGCGGTGAGGCTTATCGGTGAAGGTGCAAGGTATAATATGGTGAAAAAGGCTCTTGCCCGACAGGGGATCGATGTTGTGGATGCGGATGATTGCGATGTGGAGATAGAAACTACAGATAATTGTTACATAATGAATGGGAAGGAGGTTCCCTCTATTGAGATGCTACTCGATATGCTTAACTTATATTGCAAATGAAGAAACAATGAGAAATAAAATAACGGTAATCGGGATTGGTCCCGGACATGAGGGTGATATGACTTCACGCGCAATCCAGGCATTGATGACCGCCGACATAGTGGTTGGATACTCATGCTATATACCTTTCATAGCTCATCTCTTGAAAGAGAATGTGGAGATAGTGAAGAACGGTATGAAGCAGGAACGCAAACGCATAGAGAGAGCATTGGAAATAGTTGAAGGCGGACGTGATGTATGTGTGGTCAGTTCCGGTGATTCCGGAATATATGGAATGGCTCCATTGGTCTATGAAATGCTTAGGGAGAGAGGAATCAAAGCTGATGTGGAAGTCATTCCGGGTATCAGTGCTTTTCAAAAAGCCGCCTCGCTGCTGGGTGCTCCCGTAGGTCATGATTTCTGTGTCATATCATTGAGCGATCTTATGACTCCATGGAGTGTTATCGAGAAGCGAATCAAAGCGGCGGCAGCGGCAGACTTTGTCACGGCGGTGTATAATCCGAAAAGTACGGGGCGTTATTGGGAACTATATCGTTTAAAAGAACTGTTCCTTCAGGAGCGCGACCCGAAGACTTCTGTTGGATATGTGCGACAGGCTGGTCGGGATGGGGAGAAGATGAAAATCACTACCTTGATCGATTTCGACCCTGAAGATGTGGATATGTTTACAATTGTGATAATCGGGAACTCCCAGTCATATCAGTGGAAAGATTATTTCATCACCCCACGTGGATATTATTCGCAGACTAATGATGAAGAGAATGGCGTAGGGCAGTCAATTATGATTGAAAGTTTCAGGACAATCGAGAAGGAACTTGAAAATCCGGATATCCCGCTCGGTATCAAATGGCCACTCCTCCATGCTATTCATACCACTGCGGATTTCGACATGGAAAAGATTCTAATAGCTGATAAAGATGGGGTAGAACAGATATTCTCGTCATTGACAGAAGGAGGAGTGAGAACTATCGTCACTGATGTCACAATGGTGGCTTCGGGCATACGGAAAGGAGCCCTTGCGCGTCTCGGCATCGAAGTGAAATGTTATCTGAATAATCCCGAGACTGCCATACTTGCACAGGAAAAGGGAATCACAAGAACTCAGGCAGGAATAAGACTTGCTGTCGAAGAGCATCCTGACGCATTGTTTGCTTTTGGGAATGCACCTACAGCCTTGATGGAACTTTGTTCACTTATACGTCATGATAAGGCAAGACCTTGTGGAATAATAGCCGCTCCCGTCGGATTTGTGCATGTCTGTGAAAGCAAACACATGGTAAAACCCTTCACGAACATTCCAAAAATAATAGTGGAAGGACGCAAAGGGGGCAGTAATCTTGCAGCCACCTTAGTCAATTCGATACTGTGCTGGCCAGATGCTGAACAGTTAAAACCCGGAAGAGATGTCTGAAAGAAATTTTAAGGTAATCGGTATTTCTGATAGCCGGCAACAATGGTTCCCTCCCGAAGTCACTTCGATTATTAAGAGCGGTAAGGTATTTTCCGGAGGAAAAAGGCATCATGAGATTGTGGCACACCTGCTTCCTTCAGAGGCTGTCTGGATCGATATAACGGTACCTTTGGAAAATGTATTCAAAGAATACACCCTTTACACGGATATTGTGGTATTTGCTTCAGGTGACCCATTGTTTTTCGGATATGCGGTTACGCTTCAACGGGAATTTCCGGATGCACAGATAGAAGTCTTCCCTGCGTTCAATTCCTTGCAGCTTCTTGCACATAAACTGAGACTCCCGTATTCAGATATGATCTGTGTGTCGCTAACCGGACGTCCGTGGAAAAGTCTTGATGTTGCATTGATGAGGAATCAATCGAAGATCGGTATTCTGACAGACCGGAAGAAAGGACCTTCAGAGATAGCAGAAAGGATGCTGTATTATGGCTACGACAATTACCGTATGACTGTAGGAGAATGTCTTGGCAATTCTTCGGAAACTGTCAGGACTCTTCCCTTAAGACAGGTTGTCAAGACAGTGTTTAATAACCCAAATTGTGTGATTCTACAGATGACAGAGAATAGAGAACGATTTTTCGGCATCCCGGAAAAAAAGTTTTCCCATCTTGAAGGGAGAAGCAATATGATAACAAAAATGCCTGTCCGTCTGTTGTCGCTTGCCATGTTGGATTTATTCGGGAAATCGACCATGTGGGATGTCGGATTTTGCACAGGTTCCGTTTCCATAGAAGCAAAATTACAGTTTCCTGAATTGGATATAGTGGCTTTTGAGCGTCGGGAAGAATCCCGTAAACTTATAGAAGAAAACAGCCGCCGGTTCGGGACTCCAGGGATAGAGGGTGTTATAGCGGATTTCATGGAGTGTGATTTGAGCCGATATGCCGCTCCTGATGCTGTGTTTATTGGTGGACACGGTGGAAGGCTGGAAGAAATGGTAGAACGGATTTCGAAATATCTCCGTCCTGAAGGTTGTATGGTGTTTAATTCGGTAAGTGAAGAAAGTTGCAAGTCGTTCACAAATGCGATTGAAAAATGCGGCAGACATATAGTTGAATCGCATCGCTTTCATCTTGATTCACACAACCCCATAATGATAATGAAAGCAATATGAAACATATTATATATCTTAATGAAACGGGTCATAAAGTTGCAGAAAAGATAGCGGCAGAGCTTAAAGACTATGAAATAACTCTGATAAACGATTTCAATGAAGACGTAATTCTCAATAGTCGAGCTTTGATTTTTGTCGGGGCTCTTGGAGTCTGCGTAAGAATGATCGCTCCATTTATCAACGACAAACATACAGATCCTGCCGTAGTATGTGTCGACAGTATCGGACGTAATGTCATAGCCGTTCTTTCCGGTCATGTCGGAGGCGCGAATGAGATCTGTAGCGAAGTGGCGCATATCTTAGGTGCCAATCCGGTGATAACCACGCAGAGTGACAACACCGGTTATTGGGCACTCGACACTCTTTCAAAACGTTTTGACTGGATTTGTGATGCAGAACACTCGACAATGAACAGAGCGATCGCCACATTGGTAAATGGTGATCCGGTTGGCTTATTGCTTGACATACGAGATAACGGCACTGATATGATGGAAGGGTCACTTCCTAAAAATGTGAAATTGATAAAAAATATTGGGGAAGCCGAGGGTTGCAAAATGATAATTGCGGTTACTCCGTATATTTATCATTCAGATCGCTTTATATTGTATTTCCGTCCGAGGGTTCTAAATTTGGGGATAGGTTGCAGACGCGATTGCGCTCCGGAGGGAGTGGCAGATTATATCGAGCAGACTTTAAAAGACAATGATATCGCTCCGTCAGCAATCAAGACGGTTGCAACCATAGATATTAAAAAGGATGAAGCTGTAGTGGCAGATATTGCAAAATGGAGAAACGTACAGTATTGCAATATTTATACTCCGGATGAGCTCAAGGATATTCCTGTGCCTAATCCTTCTGAAAAAGTGCTGAAGGTAACCGGGGTTGCCGGAGTTGCTGAAAGCTGTGCATTAAAGGCTTCTGATGGCGGTAAGCTTATTCTTGAGAAGCAGAAGGCAAAATTATCGGATGGTTCAGACTTTACTTTTGCTGTTTCGATTGACCGGGGAGCCTTACGTGGCGGACACATCGAGATTGTTGGAGCAGGTCCGGGTGATCCGGATCTTGTGTCTGTGCGTGGACGAAAGTTTCTCGAACGTGCGGATCTTATTCTCTATGCCGGAAGTTTGGTGCCGAAAGAGCTGACGTTTTGTGCAAAACCGGGATGCACGGTGAGAAGTTCAGCTTCCATGAATCTTGAAGAGCAGTTTGAACTGATGAGGGAATTTTATGACAGGGACAAACTTGTAGTGAGGCTTCATACCGGCGATCCTTGTATATATGGCGCGATTCAGGAGCAAATGGCTTTTTTTGACAGGTATGGCATGTCTTATCACATCACACCGGGGATATCGTCATTTCAAGCTGCCGCAGCGGCACTTAGGTCTCAGTTCACAATTCCTGAAAAAGTGCAGACAATTATTCTTACCCGTGGTGAAGGTCGCACTCCAATGCCGGAGAAAGAACAGCTTCATAAACTTGCGGCTTCACAAAGCACAATGTGTATATATCTCAGTGCTGGCATAGTTGATGAAGTGCAGAAAGAGTTGTTGATGGCTTATCCTCCTGAAACTCCTGTAGCGGCATGCTATAAGCTGACGTGGAAAGAGGAGAAAATATATCGAGGCGTCCTCAAGGACCTTGCAAGAATAGTCCATGAAAATAATCTCACGCTGACAACGCTCTTGGTAGTCGGAAATGCCATTGATAATCGTGAGGGATTGTCAAGGTTGTATGATGACAGCTTCAAACACTTGTTTAGGAAATGATACTCGTTTTCGGAGGAACTACGGAAGGTCGCATTGCAGTAAAGACTCTTGATGAGGGTGAGGGGAGATACGTGTATTCCACCCGGAGCCCGCTTCAAGATGTGGATTGCGCTCACGGAAAACATATATGTGGGGCAATGAACGAATCACAAATGATTGTCTTTTGTAGGGATAATGGTGTGAGGATAATAGTGGATGCCGCCCATCCTTTTGCACAACATCTTCATGTTACTATTTCAAAAGTGTCAGATATTCTGTCTATCCCGGTCATCAGATTGGAACGGAGATATCCAGACATCGTTAACGGGGAGATAATATGGTGTGAAGATTATGAGGACGCCATAATTAAAATGAAGGATTGCGGAATACGTCGTCTCTTGGCTCTCACCGGAGTACAGACTATCTCGAAATTGAAGATGTTTTGGGAGAATAATGACACATGGTTCCGTATCCTTGACCGTGCAGGGTCAATTGATATGGCTATGCAATCAGGCTTCTCTCAATCTAAACTTGTATTTTATGAAGAAAATGGAACTTCAACGCTAATAGAGGAAATTCACCCCGATGCTATCCTTACAAAAGAAAGCGGAGACTCGGGCGGATTTAAAGAAAAGATTGATGCCGCACTGTCTTGTGGAGTTAAAGTTTTTGTCGTGCGTAGACCAGAGTTGCCGAAAAATTTTATCATTGTTGAAGGGAAACATGGCTTGCGTAGAGAAATAGAGAAATTATTACCGGAGTTTTACCCGCTACATACCGGTTTTACTACCGGTTCGTGCGCTACAGCAGCTGCCAAAGCTGCGCTTATTGCGCTCCTGTCAGGCAAGAAGATGGCGGAAATATCGTTCAGGATCGCTGAGGGAGAATTGATGAAAATGCCGGTAGATTCCGTAGAATTATTTCCCAATTCTGCAAAAGCCAGCGTGATAAAAGACTCGGGTGATGATCCTGATGTCACACATGGTAGCAGGATATCGGCAACGGTGGCTTATGCCTCCCACGCCGGTATAAAGTTTTATGGAGGAGAGGGGATTGGAACCGTAACTTTACCCGGACTTGGATTGGAAATAGGGGAGCCTGCAATAAACCCTGCTCCGCGAACAAACATAATTGACGAACTTTCGCCGCTATATTCAAGAGGACTTGATGTGACTATTTCCCTTGAGAACGGAAAAGAGTTGGCAGAAAAAACCTTTAATCCTCGTGTGGGCGTGGTAGGAGGTGTGTCGATTATAGGAACAACTGGAATTATCAGACCATTCTCTCATGAGGCGTTCATAGATTGTATCCGTAGGGGAATGGATGTCGCAATCGCAATGAGTTGTGAAAGGGTAGTGGTCAATTCCGGAGGGAAAAGTGAGCGTTTCATGAAAACATTATTCCCCTCTCTACCTCCACATGCGTTTATTCATTATGGAAATTCTATCGGCGAGACTATGGAAATCGGTAAGGAGAAAAATGTGGCGAGAATGACCATAGGGATAATGCTTGGCAAAGCTGTGAAACTTGCGGAAGGGAATATGGATACCCATAGCCATAAGATTACCGTAAACAGAGAGTTCCTGAAACGATTGGCAAAAGATGCAGGTTGTTCTGACGAAGCTCTTACAGTTATTGATAGTTTTAATCTCGCCCGGGAGCTCCCGTCATTGCTGAGTGTGGCAGATGCTTCCTGTTTCTTCCCGGCTCTTCTAAAACGATGTCATCAGCAGTGCTCAGAAATATTTCCAAATATTCTTGATGCAGTGTTGCTGTCTGATGATGGAAAAATATTAAGTAGAATTGAATCATGAAAAATGCATTCGTAATAGCGGCTGCCTCGTCGGGAAGTGGAAAGACAACCTTATCCCTCGGACTCATGCGTGCCTTAAATCGCAGAAATGTGGAGGTTCAACCCTTCAAGTGTGGTCCGGATTACATCGACACGCAATATCACAGGATCGCCACAGGGAAAGATTCGATTAATCTGGATCTGTTTATGGCTTCCGAATCTCATGTCAGGAAATTGTTCGATACGTATTCGTCAACTTCACAGGTGAGTATAATCGAGGGAGCGATGGGTATGTTTGATGGTTTCGACGGTATGAAGGGGAGTGCCGCAGACATAGCCCGTAAACTCAACGTGCCGGTGATTTTGCTTATAAATGCAGCGTCTACCTCTTTTTCCGTAGCAGCTACGATATATGGATTCACTCGTTTTTGTCCTGATGTTAAAGTTGCCGGAGTCATTTTTAACCGGGTGGCTTCCCGCAATCACTTTTCATTTCTGGAGGATGCATGCAGGGCTACCGGGGTGGCATGTTTCGGGTATATAGGCAAAAATGACGAACTGCTGACACCGTCACGTCATCTTGGGTTGTCGCTTGAATCTCAGAAGGGGATAGAAAAATTTGTAGATAGAGCGGCTTTTGAAACAGAGAATACTGTGAATATAGACCGATTGCTGAATGCAACAATTATCCCAGACCGAAAAATTGAGATACAGGACCTTCACAAGAGGAATCTGATGGTGGCTGTTGCCCGGGACGAGGCATTTAACTTTATCTATCCTGTAAATCTGGATGCATTTCATGCTGATATTGTCTATTTCTCTCCATTACATGACCATATGCTTCCTAAGGCAGATTTGATTTATCTCCCGGGTGGTTACCCTGAACTGTTTGCAGCAGAATTGGAAAAAAATTTGGAGTTGCGACGGGCTATTAAAGAATATGCTGAAGCCGGCGGAAAAATACTTGCGGAATGTGGAGGTATGATATATCTTACCGAAGAAATTGACGGAAAGAAAATGTGTGGAATTTTTCCGGTGAAGACTTCGATGGAAAATGCTCACCTGCAACTTGGTTACCGTAAAATAGTGTTTGACGGATTTGAAATGTCAGGACATGAATTTCACTACTCTGATGTCAGGGATACTATAGGTCTACCATCGATTGCACGACAATATAATATCCGTGGGAAAGAGGTGTCGACACCTGTATATAGATTCAAGAATGTAATTGCCGGTTATTCCCATTTATATTGGGGTGAGACCGATATTTTAAACCTTTGGAGATAATGAACAGAATTTACACAAGAACAGGCGACTCAGGGACAACAGGAATTCATGGCGGTCTAAGGGTCTCTAAAACAGATATCAGAATTGAAGCCAACGGCTGTATCGATGAATTGAATGTAGCGGTCGGTTCGATCCGTACCTCTTTATTGTCAGATCATGAGTGGCAGCCTCTGTTAAGGGGTATACAGTTAAATCTGATGACGGCTATGAGTCTCGTTGCTACTAGGAGCGATATGAGAGAAAAAAATCCTAATAGTCTGCCTGAAGATTTGGTGGATGCTTTGGAACATTGTATTGATGAAATCAACAAGCAGTGTTCTCCTGCCGACAGTTTCATTTTGCCGGGAGGTACTCCATTGGTATCATCCTTGCATCAGGCAAGGGTTTTGGCAAGAAAAGCAGAGAGGTGGTTGTGGCGACTCCATAAAGAGGATCCGGTTCCTGAGACAATTCTAATCTACCTTAATCGGTTGTCGGATCTGTTTTTTATAATGTCACGTTACGAACTCCAGCAGGGAGATTGTAAAGAAGAGATATGGAGAGAGTTCGGATACAAACGCAAATCGAGACCTTAAGAGAGCGTTCCTTAAAAAATCGCTGCCTCCACGCTCTCGAAATTTTAAGGAACGAACTATAATGGGATCTTGCAAAAGACTTTAGTCTTTAAAAATCCTTGGTAAGAAGTCAACTAAATCCTTTCTCCAATTATCCCATGTATGGGCACCATCAGTCTCATTATAGTAGAATTGATAGCCTTTCGCGTTGAGTTTCTTTCTGAAGTCATCATTGAGCTTTTTAACAAAATCATCTCTTCCGACGGCGATATAATATAATTTTGGCGGTATCTTAAATTGATATTTCAATTTAAGATCAATATTATCATAAATTGACAAGTCATCAGAGGTATATTTTGAGATGGTTCTGTCAACACTGCCACCGCCAATAAATGGAATGTTTTCTTTCAATTGTTTCCATTTATCACCAATTTTCTGCATTCCACTGATTCTCCCTTCACTTAGGGCATTAGTAGTTTGAGCTGAAAAAAGTCCTACATAATCAAAACTCAGCGGATTATTAAGCGAAATAAAAAGAGTATGTAAACCACCGAGAGAGAGGCCGGCAATCGCTCTATGAGATTTGTCATTAAGTGTCCTAAAATTATTGTCAACAAAGTTAACGACTTCATCCATAAATACTGATTCTATTTTGCCCAACATAGAATCAGTATTGTTGGCAGATGGATTAACATCTGGATTATTAGGGTCTTCTCCGGGGGCAGCTGCAAGGTTTACATTGCCATTTGGCATAACAACAATCATTGGTTCACATTCCCCACGGGCTATCATATTGTCAAGAATTTGAATCGCACGACCTCCATCACTCCATGAGTTTTCATCACCGCCAGAACCATGCAGAAGGTATAGAACCGGGAATCGTTTATTCTTATTTGCAGTATATGCAGTTGGGAGATATACAGTCATTCTACGTTTGTCCATGCCATCAAGTGTTGAAGGATACCACACCTTTTTCACGGTACCATGAGGTACATCGTTAACAACATAATTGTCTGCTATGCCATTTCTAATTACGAAATAGTTCAATGAATCTGCGATATCCCGAATCACATTCTTATTATTTCTATCAATCCGAGGTTTGCCATCTATCTCAAAAGTATAGGTATAGAACTCTGATGGCAAAGGTGCAGTTGTATAGATCCAACGATTACCTTCACGAGTCATTTTTACTGATCCATCTTTTGTCACTGCTCCCGATTCTGTTTTGATATAGCTTTTGCGCTGGAGAAAAGATCCTTTTAGGATAACCTCTTTTGCATCAGGCGCGACAAAAGAGAATGAAACCGAATTATCGGAATGTATTACAGGCGAGGTTTGATTGACCTGAGAATAAGCATAATTGCTAATTACAAGCAACATGGGGATGACGATACTTATAGGCTTCATTATTAGGTAATGTATTACTTAATATAAATAAAAACTGTATTGGGACCTATACTGTTCATAGAGGATGAATTTTCTTGGGTGACAATATATTGGTGCATTCCATCAATATATCGAGACGATATCGAATCAGCGGTAATGAATCGAACATTAGAAACATATCCTTGAAGGCATCCTTCTACTATTTCTGTGTTTTCATTATTATTAAGATATAGCAATATTTGCCTTTCAGGGTACATAAGAGATAATAGAAGAGCCAGCTCCCCTTGCCCAACTTCATCTATTACCATGAAATCATTGCCATCATACTTCCCTTCAATTTTGTCGGCATAAGCCATAAATGATTTCAAAGTTTTTTTTGCATTCCGCTCTATTTCAGCTCCTTTATATCGGTACCTATCATAGACAGCATCCTTTAGAAGCAATATAGTTGATTGGTTCTGACATAATTGAGTAAAATGAGTTTGATATAAATGGCGTATTGATTGTGCTTGCTCCTTATGAGTTTCTCCCATAGATTTAATTTTTTCAAGCGCAATACGGTGACCGATCTCCACAACAACTTCGCCACCATTTGACAATGCAGATCCTTTAGGCATAGATTGGACGATTCCATGCAGATAAATAGGCACGATATCCAATTGTAAATCATCGGCAAACTGAATCATTCCTTTGTGAAATCTCTTTACAAAATTGCTCACATTCCGCGGGCGCTCTCCTTCTGGGAAAATAGCTATACTATACCCTTGATTAACGTAAGGACGAACTCGCTCAACCATTTTTTCAATGCCCATTCCAACTGTAATAAAGCCCAACCAGCGGAACATTCTACCTGTAATAAAATTGGTTCCAACATGATCATTCGCAATCATAACCATTTTTGGAGTTAATGTCATCAAATAGAATGAATCCAGCAAAGATTGATGATTGCTGATTATAACAGCAGGTTTATGGAATTTTTCATTGAAATAATTCTCAAATCTAAATTTTAATCCTGGCATACGTTTAACGTCCCATCTAAATACAGAGCAACAGTATCTATGTAATAACAGACGTTTCTTATCTGTGGGTTTTGTGAGGATAAGCATAAAGAAACCCAAAATATAACCCGTAAATAATTGGGTTAGGAATACTCCTGCACAGAAACCGGTACACAATATTTTCTTTAGGGTTATGGGTCGTTTTCTCAACTTTCCGTTTTTACGGACAAGCCAGTTGAAAACTAAAGGAGGGAATAAATATGCCATCAAAACTACTGATAACATTCCCACAATTGTAACTTCTCCCAAACTCCGTAGTGCAGGATGCTTGGCAAAAATAAGTGTACCGATACCGATGAACATAATTAAGGCAGATACGATTATACTGTTCTTATATGAAGCGAGAAGCCGTTTCCTATAAGCCAGTTCATAAGATAGGCCTTCTGTCATGAATATGGTGTAATCATCACCTTGACCAAAGATAAAGGTTGCAAGTATTACATTCACAATGTTGAATTTAATACCTAATAACCCCATAATCCCGAGAATCCATATCCAACTGATTGCCATTGGCAGAAAAGAAACAATAGCCAGTTCTATACTTCCAAGAGCTATCCAAAGGAATACAAATACTATGAAACCACACACAATCCCGATGTAATTGAAGTCATCAGACAAAGTGTTGGCTATTGAACCATTCATACTCTTAACATCGAATATCAGACCACTGAACTCTCCATTATTATTAAGATGATTTTTAATATAATCAATATCTTCATGTTTAACTTCAAGTGTCTGAACAATAGACTTTCTGTTATTTGATTCGTCAGTGCTGATGTTACCGGAGAATGCCGTTGAAATCAGACCATCAAATCGCTCAAAATCGGCAACTTCATATTTTCTATTGATTATATCGAAGAACGGAGCAAACGCCTTGGCGTTAAACCCATTAGACTTAGCAGCGTCAGATAATCGATTATTTAATTCAGCATTATATCGGCTTATAAATTTATTCCATTTGTTTAACCTAATTTTTTGCTGAACATCAGAACAAAGAAAATCTGATACGTTATTATGCTTTGTAGCTAAACCGTTTTCAACAAGAGAATCAATGCTATGAGTTATTACCTCATTTTGGATTAATGCCTCATCCCAGTTTTTACCATTACTAACTACATAAACATTCTCAGTTCCATTTGATTTTGAAATCAATCCTTGGAAGTAGGACAAATCAGTACGTTGTTCGGGAGTCATAAAATTGATATTTCGCATATCGGAATCGAATTCAGTTTTAAAACTGAAATAGCCAAATATCAGAGTAAGAATTAATATTGCAACAACTAACCATTTGTTATTTTCCAAAGAAACATTCGCCAAACGGGTTATAAGTATAGGATCCGAAATATGTTTTTCTCCTGGCTTTCTTGTCTTTACAATCTGCGGGAGGAACAACAATACAAAAGCAATAGTTCCTATTAAAAGTAATGAAGCAAATAATCCTAAATCGTGAAGGGCAGGAGCATTCAAGGGAACTAAACATAGAAACGCACCGACTGTCGTAACATTTCCTACGACAAGCGGACCTATAATCTCTTTTATAGCTGCACGGGGATTCTCGCTGTCTTTTAAATGGTCAATTAAATGTAATGGATAATTAACCGCGATTCCTAAAATCACGGAAGCTATACCTATTACAATGATGGAGACAGAGCTATAAAACAATCCTATAACCCCCATGGCAAAAATCCATCCCCAGCCGACGGATACAACAATCAACAATATATTGCGGAAATTGCGAAACACATATATCAGAAGTGCCAATATTAACACTCCGGCAATACATACAGCGAGGATGCTATCAGATTTAATTTGATTTGCATTTGACACGGCAATGACCGGGCCTCCAATGATGTGAATATCAAGATCAGAGTCATTTTTCTCAGTCTCTTCTGATGCCTCTTGGAGCATCTGGGCAATTTTAGCATTATGCTCTGACTCATGAGCTCCAAATGAAGATTCTAAAATCACAATAGCTCTATTAGAATCAGGCGATAATATATAACCATCGTATGATTCATATGCAATCGGAGATTCTCCACCAGATAAACGGTTGATTATTGGTGAAAACAGGTTTAACGGATCACGGGCAATATTTGTGACCATAAGATTAGAAGTCGGAAAAAGCAAAAGCTGCTTATCTTCGTCTATCTGGTTATCTATATAATCCGGCTCAGAAAGCAACGAATCAATTCGAGCGTAATCGTTATCAGTAAGAAAGTACGGAATATTATCATAAACCTCATCTGCGATACCGAGTATTTTCTCCATGTCAATTTCTTTGACAATATTCTTTATATAATGGAGAGAATCCATATCTTCCAGATTACTTACAAACATCTCTACTCCATCAACAAGCTTTTGAGGTTCTACAGATGTTGTGTCTTTGACTCCAATGATTGCATATATTTTATTCGCTCCAGATATATCCTGATATACTGCCAATGCAGTTTGATTATCATCATCCAACGGCAGGAAATCGGAAATATCCTCTTTATAATGCAGTGAGATAACTGATAGCACAAGAGTACACGTCAACACTGTAAATAGTGTCCATGCTGCCCACGACTGCCTCTTGAAGTAATAGTATATGAAAAGTATCGTTTTGCTCATTATTCTTTCAGAATTAGATAGATTGCCTAATCATAATTAGTTTCTACGATCAATGAACTTAATTGGCTTGCGGTTGTTCATCGGATTATTTATTTTAGCGACATCTTCCGGTGATAAGACTTCTACTATAGGCGCGACTCTAATTCTTGACCTAAATCTATCTTTTAAATCCTTGATAATATCGAATGTTTGTCCGGAGGCTACACCAACTTTAACAACTACTTCGTCAGTACCCGCATAACTATTCTGGACTATCACAACATAATTGACAACATAAGGGGTATTGTCAAGCACATCATTGATTGCCGGAGGGTAAATAGTCGTGCCTTTAAGTTTAATCATATTGTTCTTACGACCTACCAGAGGAGTCAAACGATAGGAGTTTCTGCCGCAAGCACAGCGAGTTGTAATCTTGCTACTCATATCTCCGGTACGGAATCGCAATAACGGCATACCCTCTACTCCAAGCGTTGTTACAACTACTTCTCCAACTTCTCCATCTTTGACCGGAAGGTTATTGTCGCCTATTATTTCAACGATTATAAGTTCCGGATGGACATGCCCACCACAACCATAAGGGCATTCCGAAAATGTTGCTCCCATCTCTGTTGAAGAGTAGGTGGCAAAGAGAGATACATCCCACTTTCCCTTTATTCTTTTTCCGAGGAGATTCAAATTGAAATCCTGATCTCGTAGCCCTTCTCCAATTCCTATGATACGTTTTATGCTGGAACTCCGATAATCAATGCCGTTCTTTTCGGCATATTCGATTAGCCTTAGGATAAAGGACGGGACACACATAATGGTATCCGGCTTAAGACGGTTAATAGTATCCCACTGCAGTTCCGGCATACCGTTACCAACTCGGATAATACTTGCACCAAGTTTTCTAATACCCAAGAAATAGGCTAATCCTGCCATAAAACGCTTGTCAAGCGTCGTCATCAGTTGGATTATATTACCCGGCTTAATACCAGCACAACTAAACGACTTCATCTCGTTGTAGGCCAATCGCTCTAAATCGTTGTCGGTACAACCAAATGTAACCGGGTCTCCAAGTGTTCCCGAAGTTGTTACATAATCAACAATTTTTTCTGACGGGACACATAGAAACTCCTGATTATGTAGCTGTAAGTCTTTCTTCTCTGTAAAAGGCAATTTTACCAGATCATCAATAGTCTGTATTTGTTCAATATCAATTCCATTGTCTTTGAACATTCTTTGATAAAAAGCAGAATTTGCTTCAAGATAACGGAGAGCCTCTTGAAGTTTTCTGTTCTGGAACTTGTTGATTGTCTCAACAGATTCAAACTCTATGTCACTGATCTTTTCGGTCATTTCAAAATTCCTTTAAGCCATTTGAGAAACTCGTTTTTCCAAGCTATCGCCTCTGAAGTAGTTTTCTTTGGATTAGCACCAAATCCATGTCCACCAGTCTTATACTGAATATATTTATGAGGTGCTCCGCACGCATTCATTGCTGAATCAAGGAGCTCTGAGTTTTGGTATTTGACAATAGGATCATCAACGCAATTCATCAGAAAAGTCGGTGGCATATCCAGACGTACATGCTTTTCAAGAGAAAGAGAATCTTTCATCTCATTGCTTATTGAAGAACCTTCTCCAAGCAATCCACGTCGCGACCTTTTATGAGTTGACCAATCGGTCATTGAAACAACCGGATATATAGGAACGATATAATCCGGTTTCAATGATACATGAGGCTCAATTCCTACAGATGATAAAACATCGCTATCAAAGAATATCCCAGACATTATAGCAAGATGACCACCAGCAGAGAATCCCATTACTCCTACCTCATTAGCATTTATACCGTAATTACGGGCATTTTCTCGCACAATCTGAATGCTCCGCTGAACATCTTGTAACATATCGGGAAAGCGATTACCTCTTGAGAATAATCTATAATGGGTTATAAACGCAGGAACTCCTCCTACTCGATATTCCAAAACAAATGCAGAAATACCATTTGATTGCAACCACTCAGCCACTCCTTTGCCTTCTGTTTTCTTATCCAACCAGAAATAGCTGCCTCCCGGGCATACAATGACAGCGGTGTTATCCGTACCTTCTGCAAGATATGGCGTTAGTTTTACATTTGTCTTACAGTCTGTTCCCTCCCAGATATTAATTGGCAAACCTTGCGCAAAAGCAAAGGTTGACACAAAAATAAATGCAAATAGAATAAGCCAGTATCTAACAGTTCTCATTTTGTCTTTGTATTGCATTAATTATTGCGTTCTTACCAAGAATAGCCTCAGAGGTGTTGATTGCAGTAAGTGGAACACCGCATATGCCATGTAATATCACGTTTTGACCAGTCAAAAATAAGTTGCTGATTTTCGTATATACCGGCAATCGAGATATAAGTAAATTCTCACAGTCTTTACGGAATCCAAATATCGCTCCATTCTTGGTATTGTAAAAATCCCTTATTGTCAATGGAGAAGATGAATAAACATCAGATATGCAATCTCTGAGATGTGGATACAAGGTTGATAATTTATCAATTAAATAATTTGCCATTAAAAATTTCCACTCTTCATAAGATGTGCCTCTTTTGCCAGAAGCAGTATTCTCCCATTTCTTTACCATTTCAAAGCTCATTAGGCAATGAATTAGTAATCTGTTAGCATATTGACCTTGATTCTCATCAGGAGGAGTCATATACATAAAAGAGTTTGGAATACTCTGATTAGCTTGCCTTTCTTGTTCCCACATTAATCCAAAGTTTTCCATATAATAGCATGTATGATCAATATACTCGAATGAATTTGGTTTCAAGTCAATATATACTGAAAACGCCGATGTGGAATTTGGTATTACGTTTAAACGATGAACAAAGCTTTTTCTAAAAGCTCCATTGGAAGCAATGTTTACCATTGCCAAAGGATGAATTGCCGATACATAATTATCAGCAATATATTTCTCTCCTGTTTCTATCTGAACATATTGGACAGCTTTATCTTCAATCTCTATCTTTACTACAGGTGAATTTGATTTAACAACGCCACCATTGTCTGTTATAATCTCACACAGAGCATTTGCAAGTTGTTGTCCTCCGCCAATAAATCGAGTAGCTCCATTTATGTATAAAACATTCAAGATGGCATGGATATATGCGGGCGTATGTCCCTTGACACCGCCATAAAGGGGATTTAGATAAGCAAGGATTTCCCTGAGTTTCTTATCTTGCACAAATTTGTCAATCAAACTGTCTGCTGAAATAAGAAAGTTGTCAGAATGCTTATTTTCTAACAATGGACTATCCTCATGTAATGAAAAAAGAGGAACCTCCTCTGTCAGTCTGAATAATTCATCTACATAAGCCGTAATGCCTTTAGCTTCATGCGGGAAATACTGAATTAGACGTTCAGTAAACTGTTGTCTTCCAGAAGCTATTTTAAACAACTCATTAGAGGAGCGATAGTAAATTTCATCGCTACATTCCGATGGGACTTCTTGCAGTTTAAGTTTGTGTGAGATTCCGAGATAACGACAAATTTTATTCAGACTACCATTAGGTCCGAACCCTCCAGCTACATGCATTCCGGTTTCAAATGTTTTCCCCTTCCGAGTGAAACATTGTAATCCTCCTCCTATAATGGAGTTCTTTTCAAGTACAGTCACCTTGACACCATTCTTCGATAGAAAAGCGCCAGTAAAGAGACCTCCTATTCCGCCACCTATAATGATACAACTTCCATTCATTGTTGAATATTGACAAAAATAGGATTATACGACTTAAAACGAGCCATCAAAGATTCTGATGTTACAAATAATTTTGCCTGTGTCGGGATATTATCATAATCATTCGACCATACAGAATGAATTATGTGAAGATTCTTTGGTTTATCAGCCGTTTCTGTTGCTATCTCAAAGTCATTGATATTCTCGACGAAACTGAACACGTCAATGTCCTTATTGGCTAATGCACAAACTAAAGGTAATGCTCCGACTCCTGCATTTATGAAATATAAAGGCTCCTTGATTGAGTTAATCTCTTTCGCGATGCCATTGAGTAATTTCAATTCAGACTTTGCTCTACTGGTTGTTGCCCAACCTCTATATGCGTATTTGTAAAACACAAAACTCTTCCAATAGCCAGAAGTTTCTAATTCCTTTTCCATTCTGCTATATTCAGTAGAAATGATTTTTCGGAAATATGAGGCTTGCTTACGAAAAGGCATTTCATCTTCCCTCCCTAAATGGATTCGAGACAAAATCCTCAGTGTTTGGGGATTCTTACGGAATAGTCTATCATGTTTAGCCAAATAATGTCCAGCACCATGTAAAACCATAGGCAATATATCTATCTCCAACTCACGTGCAAGTAAAAATGCTCCTTGATGGAAACGGTTAACCCGACAATCGTCCGATCTTGTTCCTTCTGGAAACACAACTATTGAATAACCTCTATTCTTAAGATTCTTTAGATGAGGAATAATTACATCCATTCCCGCTGAAACAGGTAAATATTCAGCTTGACGCACAATCTCACCGAAGAATTTGTTATTCCAAACCCAATCATTTGTAAGAAATATGAGTTTATGATGTGCCGCCATGATAATCGGTAAATCCAGATGTGACTGATGATTACAAATTATTAAAGCCGGCGTGCTAAAATCTTCCTGATTAGGATTCTCTATAGTCGCTTTTCCCCCGGGAAAGTTCCTTGAGAAAAACGAAGACATCCACTGAAGTTTACGATGAAGCTTTAAACGCGATGAGTCGTTTGCCTTTAGAATCTTGAAGTTAAAAAATACATAAGGTTTGAAAACAAACATCGACCAAAAAAGGAAATGAGATAGTGCATATAAAGAACGACCAATTCGACCAATCGTCAGATTGACTAATCTCTTTTCCTGACCTATTCTGGTAAACGTTTTTAGTTCATTAGTAAATATTCGTTTTGCTTTGATTCTATGATATAACATAGAAGGTACCCCATAAAACAAAGCGCCAAAGCATAAGATTGTATTCAAGATACTAATCCGCGTAAAGTCAAGAGCTGGTTTGAAATGTGATACTCTCTCAGACTGTGGTGGATAGTATACGTTGATAGGAATTGATATTATCTTAACTCCATTCCATGCAGAAAATACGAGCAATTCAAGTTCTGCCTCATATCTACTCGTTAATATGCTCAGTCCATATAAACTATTGAGGGGATAAGCACGGTAACCAGTTTGGGTATCAGTTAATTTTCTTCCAGTTTGCACAGCAAACCAGAAATTTGAAAATTTATTTGCAAATGCACTTTTCCCATTAATGTCAACATTGCTCAAATCTCTTTGTCCGATAATTAAAGCACCGGGATTTTCAACAATTGCTCTAACGAACAACGGAATATCAGACGGATAATGTTGTCCATCTGAATCAATGGTAATTGCGTATTCATACCCCAACTCAATAGCCTTCTTGAACCCAAGTTTCAAAGCGATGCCTTTACCTTGGTTCTTATCATAGCTAACCAAATGGATTAACGATGAAAAAGAATCAAGAATGTCCTTTGTTGAATCAGTACTACCATCGTTGACCACTATAATGTCAGAAGAGTAATTTAGAATCTCAGAAACAATGCGACTAAGAGTGCCAGCATTGTTATACGTTGGCACTACTATGCAGATACGATGACTTTTCATCGTTGCAGCGAGATTTGTTTTATCGATCTCTTCCGTCATCGCTTTCTAAAGCATAGTGATAATTTCGAGTATATGGAATCTTCATCAGCAACGACAGCAGAAACCTTGTATCGAGAAGAATCATCTGAAATAGTTATCTTATTGAAGGAATAAGTTAAGTCCTTTGTAATTTCTGGATTGATTACAGCAAGGAACTTTGCATTAGCCACTGATTCTAAATCTAACGCGACTCCACATAATTCCGAGAACAACTCCATTGCAATCTGAATTATACACACCCCGGGAGTGATGGGAAGCTCAGGGAAATGAGCTTTATATATGAAGCATTCAGGGTTTAGCTCAATCGTAAATATTGAGTTTAATGCATCCTGACTCTTTATATTATATAAATTATTCTTCAGTAACATTGTCTGCTGATATTATCAAAGGAGAAAAGATATATTTAAGGTTTCGCTTACTATTAAGAATTGTTATTGAGCCATCCTTCTTTTCAACTATGTAGCTATGCTTCTTCTTCCAAGGCATATGGTATATTTGGTGGATACAAAACTTCAAATCTGAACTAAGAGTTTTCTTGATATACCATTTGTTAAGGAAGCTCACAACATTTATCAACTTTAACTTATCTTTCTCCCGGTTAAACGAAAAATCTATCGCTGAAACGCCAAACTCATTAACAAGACTTCCTATTATACAATTATCTTGAATCTTTGTAATTAGTATGCCCGAAATAAAAGCTTTAGGTGTCTCAATTTGAAACGCATAGCGATGAGAATCACTTACAACACTATCTGCCTCAAGTGTTGACGCATTAGCATTGAATAAAATTAATGCTATTATATTACTTAGGAATAGTAAAAGAGCTTTCATTTACCGTGCCATTCTTTTTTATCCCAATGAGTTTTATATTTGTTCGATCACCATTCTTCTCATAAATGTTCACCTCTGAAATCATCGTATTTGACTTAGAGAATGTCAAGATTATTTTAGAGAACATTTGCTTAAGTTCTTTTTTCTTTGGAATTAGCGTTATCAAATAGCTGGTTTTATTGTCAGCAACATCAACTGTAAATTCTGATGAATTTGAAAGGGCTTTACCCGTCACAGTATTCATCATAATGCGAGCTACTTCTTTAAAAACCTTATTGGTATTGGTGTCAATCACATTTTTACGAGATTTGCTCCCAACATATACTTTTGTTCCATTGAAGATAAACTGGTACTTGTATGGTGTAGTATATTCCCAACGGAGTTTGTCAGATTGTTTGTAAACCATGCTTCCCTTTGAGACCATTTTGTCGTTCAATAACGATAGGTGCTTAGTCTGTTCAAATGAACATGACATTGTTTTGATCTCAGCAGCAGCATGATTAATTGTTGTAATAATCTGTAGCTTTTGCTGGCTTGTAAGATTTGATGCTTGAGTACTGAATCCAAGCAAGCAAGCTACTATAAGCAGTATAAGTGAAATTAATTTTCTCATATTCATTTTATTTAGCTACGAAAATACATCCAAGCATGATTAGTGCCACCCCAATCCAGCGATTCCATGCAATAGTTTCATGTAGGAATACGGCTGCCATGATAAGAGCAAATACATATCCCATACTTGCCATTGGATATGCCATGCTTAGAGGGAAATGTTTCAAAATATACATCCATAAAATTGAGGCACCCCCAAAAAGCACACCACATAATATGAACCACCAGTTAGTGAGAAGATCTCCCCAAAAATGTGTTGTCCATGAAAATGTAGGCATCTTAGCCAACGCCAATTTCAGCGTCAGCTGCCCAAACGAAAGCATAATGCTTTGTATTATAGATAGTCCTATTAGTTGCCACATACCATTATACTCTCTTTAACCGAATCATAGACCACGTTATGTTGTCAGAATGATTCAAAATTGTAACATACTCAAGATTGCCTGTGTATACGTTTTCATTGTGCCATGACAAGAATGTCGGAATCATCTGCTTTTCAAGGATTTTCGCTCCTACATAGAATCCCAAAGCTGAAGCTGAAAAATTTTCGCCAAAGATATTCTTGTATTGGAGTGTATGAGGTTTGTACGACAAGGCTTTGAGTAAATTTTCATAGGGCCTGTCGTTTAACGTATTGCCGTTTATACCGAGTAGCAACACATTATCAATGTTTTTATCAAGCAGGTTGGTAAGTTCTTTTACATCCGGTCTATGGAATAGTTTGACCTCAACAACTTCACAAATATTATTTGAGCTCATGTTATTGGTCAGAACCGCAGATACTGAAGCTTCGGATACAAAAGAATACTCCGGGTGGGTCCGTTCAAGCACAAGATCCATAAACGGGGAGACCTCATCATGTGCTCCTACAAGAGCGTTTCTAATCATACCGTTTTTCATCTGTATCCAAGCATCAAGCAAAGAACTTTCAAATGATATGCCCTTGTGTGAATATGTATTGTTATAGCCGTGACACTTTAGAATTATTGCTATCAGTGAGCTTATGGTGTTGTGGGTCGATTGCATGAATAGGGTGGGCTTAAGGCAATTCTCTCCGAATCTACTCAAATCTATCAGAAATTTTTCTGAATTCTCCATACAGCCCATGCCGGTACCGGTAATAATTGCATCCGGGTGTTTAATCTCAGAGTTTTTTAACGCAGTAATGGCTGTGCTGACCGTTCTCTTGAGAATTTTGCTCATTCGCCTGGACTCTGACGGCATAATCAGGTCTTTCGTGTCAGGTTCCTGCGCTCTAACATAATCCTCTAAATAGAGACATGGCGAATCAAACCACTCATCTGAAAGTGGTTTTTGGCACGATACCTGCGCTAAAGAATTTATATAACAACGATTAGCCATTTTCCTTAATGAATTTAGAGAATATCAGAGTTGAATCATTCCCTCCGAAGCCGAAAGAATTGTTGATGATGTTCTTGACATTCGAGTTATCCACATCATCTATAACCGGTATGGCATCTTCTTTCATCGGATTATGCCAACCTAAATTTTTTGGTAGAAATCCATGCTGCAACGCCAACAGACATATAACCGCTTCGATGGATCCGGATGCACTGGTTGTGTGACCGGTAAAAGCTTTAGTTGATGAAAACTTTGGCAGTTCATAATCCCAGATTCTTTGCATTGCTGCTAATTCTGTCTCATCATTATTGGGGGTTCCCGTCCCGTGCGCATTTATGTAGTCGATATCCTGTGGACAGAGATGAGCCATATCCATTGCTTTTCGCATGGCGAGATAGGCTCCTTCGCCATTTTTCGAAGTCGCAGTTTGATGAAAAGCATCACAGGTATTGGCATAGCCGCGCAACTCGCCCAGGATGCTTGCACCACGTGCTTTTACCGAATTTTCGCTTTCAAGGATGATGTATGCTGCTCCCTCTCCAAGATTTATACCCATCCTCTCTTTATCAAAAGGACGGCAATTCTTTTTATCGAGAATCATAAGGGTATTAAAACCATTGAGATGAAACTTTGTCAAGGCTTCTGAACCACCGACCACAGCAATATCAGTAACACCGGCTTTTATGAGATTAGCACCGAATATGATGGCATTTGCTGCGGAAGAGCAGGCAGTCGATGTCGTTGTTATAAGATTAAACTTGCCGATATTATCGGCAATTAACTCTGTTGAGTAACCGCAGTCATTGTATTTCAGTTCAAGACTATCATCCGTCTCAACATTAGAGTCAAAAACAGTTTTGAAATGTCGTTCTGTCTTATCCATTCCTCCGACAGTTGTCCCACTGATAAAAGCCGCTTTACGCAGCTCCTTCTCAGTTAGTCCGGCAGACTCAACAGCCTCTTTGGCAGCAATAATACCCATTAGGACAGTACGAAGCCCATCTATCGGATATCCGACATTCAGCATTCGAGACATTTCGGCATTAGACAAAGCTACCTCACCGACAGGAAATTCCTCATGTTCAGTTTGAATATGAGGAATCTTGCCGATACCGCTTTCTCCATTCAACAGAGCTTCCAGGGTGGCTTCTTTCCCAATGCCTAAAGCCGATATAATTCCGGCTCCTGTCACGAATACTTTATCTGCCATTTTATTTCTTGCGATTTTTGCTAACGAAATATGCAATCGAGGAGATAGACTTGAAAATTTGCTTTCCCTCAGCAGGATTTGACAGTTTGATGCCATACTCACGTTCTAAAAGAACGATAAGTTCAAGTGCGTCGATTGAGTCCAGTCCAAGTCCATCACCAAAGAGGGGAGCCTCTGCGTCAATGTCCTCTGCCGTCATGTCCTCAAGGTTGAGAACTTCGATGATCTGATTTTTCAGTTGTAAAATTAAGTTTTCCATATCTTTTATTGTATATTTATTTTGTTACTAATTTTATGTCAGCGACGTAATTGTCATCATCGTCATAATCGACCCATCCGGTTAATATGAAAGATGGATTGGATGTGAGATATGCTTTATTCACTACATCATTTATCATTTCATCATCTTGATGAGGCAATACATAAAATGAAGATTCACCATATATTTTATGTCTTATAGCGATCTCTCCGGTTACAATATTAGCTAACGTATAGACAAACAGTGCCGGGCTCGGGAAAAAGTGGTCGTCAGCAATTGTCATCTGATAATTCCTGTCCGTAATGAGCGACCCATTACGATTGAAGAGAATTATTGAAGCATTTTCTTTTAGTTCCGGAGTCTGTCCTTTCAATATCAACTCGGCAGCTATAAATCCCAATTTACATAATGAATCCATTTTGAAAAATTTTGGATAATCGCCGATGAATTCGCGATAGATTCCATTTATGTTTGAATTGGATACGACTTTACCGTTAAGCCAAGTTTCAGACGGTGTAATACGAATATGGGCTAATGTAATCATGCCTTACCTCCTTTCTGATAAGAAATACCGGCATTAGACCCTCCGAATCCTGATAAAATTTTAACGAAGGCAGACTTATCAGTTTTTCTCACCTGATTTGAGATGTTGACATTATAGGATGTGCCGATAGTCCCAAAGCCTTTAGTCGGAAGAATCACACCGTTTTCAATAGCTTTCATGGACAATATAGTCTCAATGATACCGGCAGCACCTAACGTATGCCCATAATATCCTTTTAATCCATTGATAGGAACATTGTCAAGATTGGCTCGATGAAGAGCAATAGATTCCATCTCGTCATTATAGGCCGTAGAAGTGCCGTGAACATTGACAAATCCAATTTCATCAATACCAATATTCTTCAAGATATCAGAAAGAACTCGGAATGAGCCTTCTCCGGTACGAGATGGCCCGGATATATGATTTGCATCATTATGAATGGAACATGCGACATATCTCCAATACCCTTCATTGGAAGGTTTTCCTGCTTTAAAAATCATAGTACCAACTGCCTCTCCAAGATTAAGTCCAATCCGATCCTTATCATAAGGTTTGCACTGTTCCGGACTTAATGCTTTGAAAGATTGAAAACCTGAGACAATGAATTTAGAAAGGACATCACCTCCTATTACTACCGCATAACGATACTTACCACTCAGGAGCTCTCTAATGGCTGTAATCTGAGCACAAACGCCAGAAATGCAGGCATTCGATACTACCAGTGGAGAATTGTTGTTGCCAAAATATTTAGCTATTTTAATTGCGGATTCAGCAAGATAGCATCTTTGGTCAGAAAGATTGTGTTCCAAAAATTCAACATTTCCTTTGGTTGTCGAAAGTATGAAAATAACATTTGTCTCTCGGGGCGAAAGATTACATTCTTCGATAGCTCTTTTGGCTGAAAGAACGCAAAGTTTCTCAAAAAAGGTTAGATTACCGACACTTCGAAGTTCGTAATCAAGTTGCTTGTTAATATCATCCCGGTTAAACAATGAGGCGCAGAAAGGCTCTGGAAGGCCGAAAGTGCCCTCATGTTTCTTTAACTCAGTTTCTCCAGAAAGTACAGCTTTGAAGTTTTCTTCAGACGTACAGCCCAATGGAGATATTATATTATCCGCAATTTTTGTAATCATAACACCTTCCATTGCTCTTTCCAGTCTTTATAAAAAGGAGGATTATCCCAAACCAGTTCGTTATTTCTGTCGGTAAAAACCTGTACTGTCCGTCCAGTTGCATAAACAGAGCCGTCAGTCTCGTCAATAATCTGATATTCAAAAACGATCTTAGCAGATTCAGTCGGAATATATGTTATTATAATTGTGGGCTTCGATTCATATACGAGGGGCTTTTTATACTTAAATGACATTTCAACTAATGGCGCATAATAACCATTAGAAAAAATAGTCATGTATCCAAGCCCGTATTTTTTGCCAAATGCTTCTCTTGCATCTTCAAAATAAAGAGGATATGAGCCATGCCAAACGATGTTCATAGAATCGACTTCACTAAACCGAATTTCAAATTGTGCAGATGCTGACAAAGTGTTCATAAACATTCCTATTTATTCGATCCGGCATCTCTGACAGCAATCTTCATTGAAGACTCTGCAATTAATTCATCCGCAACCATAATCGTTGCCGAAACGAGTGTCATACCAAAAACTTCCTCTTCAGTAATGATTGTGGTCTCAATTAATTCCCCAACTTTGGGACAGCGATGCAATTTGAGATTTCTTATGGCACCGATGAATCCGAGCTGAATTTCTTTCTTAATAATATATTTATTGATATAACCAATGCGTGTTGCACAGGTCTGAGCAATGTTTTCAATAAGACCTGGGGCAGCAAATACGCCGTCTTCAACAAATATATTCTTTTCTGTTATAAGAGTCTGCGTGACAGTTTTCCCCATGTCAAATGACACAAGTTTCCCGACCATTATAAATGGTTCCTGTTGTGGCAGTAATCCATGAATATCAATATTACTCAGTTCCATCTGAAATCCAGAAATCGAAATAGTTATACCACTGTGTTGGATACCTTTTCACTGTTTCTTCAAGGAAAGAGACATAGCGCGAAGCGTAGCTCTTAGCTCTTACTCGAGAATTGCCTTCTAAATCTGTTTCAATCTTTCTGACGGTTATCTTATATCGCAGTAATCCCGTCTTCATGACAGAAGCAAATAGCATAGGTGCATTTCTTAAAGCCGCAAGAACAAACGGTCCTTGAGGGAATTTTGCTTTCCTTCCGAAGAAACTTATCTCAAAAGACTTTTGAGAACCAAACACTCTATCGGCAGGCATACTGATTATCTCTCCATTAGTCAATGCTTCATCTACAATAAAGAGATGAGACATGTCTGTTTGCATAGCAATCATCCGAATGTTATTAGAATCAAACATTTTACTTCGATTCTTCATAACACTCTCTTTCTCACCGCCGAAAACCATAGCATTGAATCTTTTGTCTCTTGCCACAAGTGAATACCCGGCTATCTCATAATTGCCAATGTGTGAACTTAACTGAATAAATCCAGAAGACTGCTTTGATAATGAATCGAAAATATCATATCCATCTATGTCAAAAGAAAATTTCTTTCCGGCATACATAGCGAAGCGATCTATTACTACCTGGGCGAATTCACAATGATTTCTATAAGTCATCCATAAAGACTTCATTTTACCATAACCAAAAGCCTTACGATAGAACTTATACATTGCATTGCGTGCCAACGAGTTAATGATCATAGTAGGAGGCACAACAAAAACAGATGCAAAAGCATATATTAGCCTAACATCGATGACTCTCAACATTTTGATGAGCCACCGATGCATCCAGTTGTTCCCGTAGGTAGTTCCAACCCACTTATCGTGTTTCAACTCGCTCACAACTTGGCGTATTAAATGCTATTGACTTTGTTTTCTATGTAATTATAGAAGTCATTAAGGGTTATTACTCCAGCCATCTCCTCGGGTTTGATTTTAAATCCGAAGGTTTTCTCTACGATGACAACTATGTCAACGAAGTCGAGGCTGTCAATGCCGACATCATCTTTAAGACGTGCCTCAGGGTAGATGCGATCTTCATCTACCTCTAAATCCTCGATGAGGAAATCATGTACTTTTTCTTCTATTTCGTTACGTTCCATTTCTGTGATAATTAAGTTATTTTAATTTACAAACTATGATACTATGCCCATGACCAAGGTGGTCATGAGTGGTTTCAATGACAATTCCAGCTTCATTTATAAGCCGTTCCATGTCTTCAGAATGGTACATTTTACTATTCCCATTTGCTATTGCAGTAAAATAGAGACTTGTTAAAGTCAGACATAAAGCGGCTGGTTCAAAACGCTGTCTATCCCAAAAAGTCTCCATAATGAAGAGCCGAGATTCTTCGTTCATAACCTTGGTCGCACGTTTCAAAATGCTTACAATCTGTTCTTCGCTGAAGCAATCAAGAAACTGGCTCATCCATATCACATCGAACTTCCTGTCAGTGGGCATTGGAGCAGCTTCATCAAGTAAATCAACTCCAAGTCCATCAATACGTTCAGCCCCTTTTTTGTCTTTGATGTTTTCTTTCATCATGCAAATCTGCTGAGGCAAATCAAGTATTGTTACACTAACATTTTTATTGTATTCGACACACCTTAATGCCCAACGACCGGTGTTGCCACCTACGTCTAACAAGGTTCTCGGTTTATATCCGAATACAATTTCCAAAGCTTGATCAAACGAATTGTCAGAATAAAAATGGTCAAAGCCGAACCAGCTGTCTTGAATATGCTTAGGCAAAGATGATAAGCCTTCATAGACTGTTGGCCAATCACCCAGAGTCTTTAATCCTTCAGGTTTACCCTTTCGTAATGATTCTTCAAGGTTGAACCATCCAAGGTAGTTAACATCATGATTAAAGTCAATATTTACCTTTGTAGCAGGATCGTTAATCAGGAACCATCCTGTTTTTGATAATGTAAACCGATTTGTCTTGTCGTCAATAAGAACTATGCCGATACAGAGACTTGCTTCTAGCAAGCATTTAGCTGCATATGTAGAAATAGCAGTTTCCTTTGCTATTTCTTCTATGGTCATGCCTCCATTGCGGTTTCGAAGCATTTCAAGGATTCCCCACTTAGACATTATTCGAGCTGTCTGGAAAATAACCGGACCAAACGCAATGAACTCAGCAAGGCGTTGAGCCTCTCTTGCAGAAAGACTTTCCTTTGTATATTTCTTTTTTAAGTCTGGAAACAGATTCATCTGTAGATTTTTAATGCGGCTTATTTCTTATTCGCTTGCTTTATCTGTTTCTTTAGCAGCTTTCCGAAACTTTCTCCGATACTCTGTAATTGATCCCTGAAAGCTATCTTATCGTTATCATCCCTTTCGTCTGACGAGAATGATATAGACGCTATTGGTTCATTGCCTTCAGCCGGTAGAAGTAGTATTTCTCCTGTAATGTCACTACCTTTCGAGATTGTTTGAGGAACAATCTCAATTCTGAAATTGGAGTTATCTCCCTTATCAGCAGAAACTACGCGGATGCCATATTCACCAACTTTGTCGTTAACCTTTCTTAGAAAATAAGCAAGAGACTGGCTTTCCCAATTGTCACTTCTTTCAGCCTTAAGGAGAAAGTCTTCAAGATCTCCGACTTTAGCATATACTGCCTCTTCCCAGTTTAAAGTCACTGGAATATTCTTTTCTCCTTTCAGTTGATCAATGGTACCAAATACCATTTTGGTCCCGGCGAATACTGGTAGGGAGAAAACAGCCAGCATAGCCAAAAGTGAGAATTTATATTTCATTTGATTATTTTATAATTTTCTTATTACCAATGCACTGTTTGTCCCTCCAAATCCAAAAGAATTGGAAAGTACAGTGCTAATCGGCAAATCTTGAGTTGTCCGAGCGAGATTTAAATTCTTTGCTGCATCACATGGCTCGTTGATATTAATATTGGGTGCAACAAAGTTATTTTGCATCATTATCAGACTATACACTATTTCACTGGCACCGGCCATCCAGCACTCATGTCCGGTCATGGATTTTGTCGAACTAATCAGTGCCTTTTTTCCATTGAAGAGCCTGTCAAGTGCCAACGCCTCATACATATCTCCCTGCGGAGTAGAGGTTGCATGTGCATTCACATAATCTATATCATCAGGTCCTATTCCGGCATCATCTATTGCGCGTTGCATTGCAATAAAAGACCCTTCTTCGCTTGGCTGAGAGATACCGGCTCCATTTGATGAAAATCCATAACCTACAACTTCACATAGAATATTGGCTCCTCTTGCAACAGCATGTTCGTAGTCTTCAAGAATAAGAGCCGCTGCACCACCACTGGGAATAAGACCATCTCTATCTTTGTCGAATGGACGAGATGCTTTCTCCGGACAATCCATTCTTGTTGAGAACGTTCCGAGCGCATCAAAAGACGACATGGAATAATGATTTGTTTCCTGAGCACCACCAGCCAATATCAAGTCTTGAAGCCCCTGTTTAATTAAAAGGTATGCCAGACCGATTGAGTGTGAACCACTTGCACAAGCAGCACTGACCGTAAGATTTATACCTCTTAGATGAAAGATTGTGCTAAGATTCATATTGACAGTCGAATTCATTGACTGAAAAATAGACCCCGAACCGATAAGAGCAGAATCTTTCTTCTCTCTCATTACCTCATTAGCTTCCACTACAGCCTTGGCGGAAGAGTCATTACCAAAAATGATTCCAACTTCGTTGTTTGTAAGATATTCTTCATCAATCTTGGCATTGTCAAATGCCTCTTTTGCTGCCATGAAAGCATATTCAGCTTCTTCCGAAAGCGATATGCGCTGACGACGGTCAAGAACACCTTTAAGTTTAGGGCGATTAACAAGCCCTGTCAATCCGGAACGATAACCGTATTCTAATCGGATGTTATCAACTCCTATCCCAGATTTACCAAGATAGAGTGATTCTTTTACTTGTTCGATATTTTCTCCAATACAGGACCATATTCCCATCCCCGTGATAACAACTCTTCTACCCATTAGTATAGTCCTCCATTTATAGATATTGTTTCTCCAGTAATATAGGCAGAATCATTTGATGCAAGGAATGCAACAAGTGCCGCAACTTCTTGAGGTTCTCCAAATCGGCCAAGTGGCACCTGTTTCTTTAATGTCGATTCATCCAAATCTTTTGTCATATCAGATTTAATAAAACCGGGGGCGACAGCGTTAACCGTAACCTTACGCGGAGCGACTTCTTGAGCAAGTGCCTTTGTCGCTCCGATAAGTGCAGCCTTAGCTGCAGAATAGTTTGACTGACCGGGTAACCCTTTAAGACCGGATAAAGATGCTATATTGATTATACGGCCAAAGCGTTTGGTCAGCATGCCTTTAAGAACGCGCCTTGTCACGTAGAAAAAGCCGTCGAGAGTTGTGCCGATTACGTTATGCCATTGTTGAGATTGCATAAAAATGAGAAGGTTGTCCTCTCTAATTCCAGCGTTGTTGACAAGGACTGTAATCCTGTCATCGGGATGTTCGTCTTCCCATTTTTCGAGAGCTGTATCTACTGATTTCTCGGAGCTTACATCAAATGGTAGGAGGCTTGCACAACCTCCATTCCCGATAATTTCATCTGCAACCGCTTTAGCTGCCGATTCATTAGACCGATAGTTGATGATTATGCCAAGTCCTTGCTGTGCAAGTCTTTTGCATATTGCAGCTCCAAGACCGCGAGAACCGCCTGTTACTAAAGCGTAATTCATGAGTTCAAGTATTGGATAATGTTAGTTCGTAAATAGTCTTCTGTCTTCGCAATCTCATCATAGAATGGAGTGTCTTCTACGAATTTGGGACATATTGCACGTATTGCGGTGTATTGATCTTTTGCCTTAGGAGACAATTTTTCAGCAAGATTAAGGCAATCAGTAGCTTGCGCAAGAGCGATGTATAAAATTGACATTACCTGATAAGCGTTGTCAATCACTCTTTTGCAGAGCAAAGCACTATTTGTCCCCATGCTGACAATATCTTGATTGTCGTTATTGTTTGGAATACTGTGAATGTAATTCGGCATGGCAAGTGTTTGGCATTCAGCGGTAGTTGATGTTGCCGTAAACTGACATGCTTGCATACCATAATTAAGTCCAAGAACGCCCATATTCAAGAATGGAGGCAGTATTCCATTGATTCTATCATGGAACAGATAGTTTAACTGACGCTCTGCGGTCATTGCAAGACGGACCATTGCAATTTTGACTTTATCTGCCTCAAGGGAGATATAATCACCATGGAAGTTACCACCATGATAGATATTCTTAGTGGTATAATCCACAATGGGATTATCGCATGCAGAATTTACTTCATTCTGCAATATCTCGGCTGTGTTTTTTAGAGTATCGTAGATGGGGCCATATATCTGCGGAAGGCAACGAAGAGAATAATATGCCTGAACCTTGTGCTCGAAATAGGTATCTTTATTCTTTTTAGGGTCATAAAGTTCATGCTCTCTCTTCTGGAGGTGCTTGCTGCCATCGCTGACTTCACGAAGCCAACGTGCTATTATTTGCTGCCCATGTTGACGACGACAAATATTCTCCGCCACAGACATATAATCATCAAAAGAATCTGCTATTTCATTGAGCCATGCCCCCGCGATTGTAGCGTATTTAAGCAAATTTTCGGCGTAATATTGATTTACAATAGATATGCCTGTCATCACGGAGGTTCCATTTGTCACGGATAACCCTTCTCGAATATATATTTCCATAGGCTGAAGCCCCTGTTCATTAAGGACCTCTGCCGTTGGATGCCACTCGCCGTTATAATAAACTATGCCTTCTCCTATAAGGCATAGTGCAATGTGCGCAAGTTGCACAAGATCACCGCTTGCACCTACACTACCATGCTGAGGAATAAAAGGATATATTCCTCTATTCACAAATTCCTGCAATAAAAATATTACGCTGGGATTTATGCCTGACCGAGCTTGCAAGAAAGTCCCAATTCTGGCTATCATAGCCGATTTAACTTCTATGTAAGAGAGTGGCTCTCCAGCTCCCGTCGCATGACTGCGTATTATATTATATTGTAGTTCTTTCAAATGATTGTCATCGACACGCCACTGTGCCATCGGACCGAAGCCGGTGTTAATGCCGTATATGACTTTATCTGCCACAAAATTCCTCAGGAAACTATGGCAGTCTTCAACAGCTTTAATCTCTGGCTCAGAAATTGAAAGATTCTTATTGTTGAATAATATGTCGTATATCTCTTGTATTGTCATAAAGTCTAAATGAGCCGCATTTAAGGTTAGTCCATAACCTTAAATGCAAAATTACTAAAAAAACGCACATAACAGCTATGGTAGGCATTAATCTTTCCTAAACCGCATTCCTTTTAGTGTAAGAACTACTTACTCGTATCGAAACCTCTCTAAATAATAGATATGGAGTAATTAAAATTGGCAGGGAACCGGGCTTTTACAAGATAATATCCCTCAATATTTTGAGACAAGGGGAGGCTCAAGGTTTGATCACAATCACAATAACTCTTGGCTATGGCTTGGATGTTTGTGAATTTGTTGATTTGTATGTATTTATGTGTTTTATACTCACAATATAGGCATCTCTTATTTAGAGGTTTTGATAGTTTTTAAACAAAAAACTCGGTCGCGTTCAAGCAACCGAGCCTATGGGCGGTTATCTTTTCACCTATTAATTCGAATGAGTTAGATTTTGGTTCTCTGATTGAGGAGCTGATGTCTTGCTTTGAGCAAAGATCCATGAAAGTAGAGTTGGATAGTTAAAAGCAGTAGACCAGCAATCATGACCAATCCCGGCAAACTCTATATATTCAACGTTTGCTCCGACAGAGTTAAGGGCCTTATACGCTTCACGACTGCAATATGACGGCACCTCTTCATCTTCTTCACCATGAAATATCATAAACTTGACATCCTTCGCATCGGGAAGTCGGTCTGGATTAACTGCTCCGCAAATAGGAACCGCTGCAGTGAACTTATCAGGGTAGCGGCAAACTAAGTCATAGGCAGCAATCCCACCCATTGAAATGCCTATGATGTAGATTCGGTCAATATCTATAGGGTTGTTAGATATTAAATATTCAATCAGTTCCATCAAGGTTCTCTCAGTCTTTGATTCAGGAGGAACTGGAGATCCGGGCATAAAAGAACGCTCGTCAATCTTTCCAGTCCAATATTTTTCTTTGCACTGAGGGAAAACAACAAACGCAGGATACTTACCAGAATTAACTGGATTACTGAAAACCGATGCTCCATGAGCCAATTGTTTCTCATTATCGTCACCTCGTTCTCCAGAACCATGTAAAAACAATACCAAGGGGTATTTCTTGCCTGGGTCGGTTTCTGCAGGTGAAAGCATTCTGTAAGGCATTGAATTATTTAACGAATCAAAAAAGATATGTTTGGCATAATCTTCATTGACTTGCGGTCCATGAGCTAATGCTGATAATGGCAAAAGGGCAAATATTGAGAGATATAGTATAGTTGAAACTTTCATATTATAATCGGATTTACTCATCTAACAATCATGCGACCACTTATGTTTTATTTTTGTATTGGGCGTAGGCTTTTAGGAGTATGTCGCGCATTTTGGTGACCAGCGATGTGGGGGAGAGGATTCGGATCCCGGAGCCGAATCCTAATAGTTGTGTTATCAATTCCTGGTTTACCACTACATTCAATTCAAATGTCATTGATCCGTCTGAATGGTTCTTTTCCAAAAGCTTTTGTGAAGAATGAATGGGTTTTGTAAGAATATAGCTTGCCTGTGAATTATCGGCAAGTATGATCACATTCTCTTTATTCAGTCTCGGATGTTTTGTCACTCCAACAATATCATTGAAATAATTTTCATCAAAATCCGGATTCTCTTTATAAGGTATGTCTGGGCATGAATGAAAATCAATTATGCGGTCGAGAGCGAGATTGAAGAGTTTCATATCTCCGGCACGCGAGCCGAATAAAAACCAGCGGTTGCGGTATTCTTTTAATAAATGAGGGAATAGAATGAAAGGACGCGGTTCGCGTGAATTAAACGAGCGATAATTAATATAGACTGTTTGCCGTGCCGAGATGATATCATATAAATGATTAAGATGCTCAAGCCCTTTGAGGTTTGGATTGCGTTCAAAATCTACGATAGATCTTTTATTGTTGGCATTAGCTACCTTATCCTGGAGTCTGCCCACTACATCAGCCATATCGTGGAACGGATCAAATTCGTCAAATTGCCGTAGTAGGTCTATTGTACGGTTAAGCACATTAATATCGTGTTCTGATAGAGGGCGGTTGCTGATAGAATAATCAGGATCGGAATAACGGTAGTACTTGCGGTCGTATACTTCAATAGGAGCCTCATATCCCAATCGGTCGGAACGCATCATTTGAATGTCAAGCTGAACCGTACGAGTGCTCACCAAATCTTGTTTCCCTTCATATTCATAAAGAGCATCGCTGCAGGCATCTACCAGATCTTGCAGAGTCCAGCGTCTACCGGTGTTGCGCAGGCAACGGTCAATGGTACGATAGCGTAAAAGAGCGTTTTTATTTTGTGCCATCAAGAATATTTTTTGCTAATTTACAAAAATATTTTTGTCTACGCAAAATCATTGCGTAGACATGTCAGAACTTTGCACCAGAAAATAAAAACACACGATTATGGAAGTGAAAGTTATTAATAATGTAGTGGTGAAAAATTGGGCAACCTCATTGGATGAACATGGACAGAAAGAAGTTGAAAATCTTTGTCTGCTCCCTTTTATCCATCATCATCTTGCATTGATGCCTGATGCACATGGAGGGAAAGGGATGCCAATAGGAGGAGTGCTTGCCACTAAAAATGTTGTTATCCCTAACGCAGTAGGGGTTGATATCGGGTGTGGCATGTGTGCCGTAAAAACAAATATAAGAGTGGAAAATCTGACAGATGAAATAATACGCAAGCAAATACTTCGTGGAATCCGCAAACAGATTCCGCTTGGACGCGATCATCATAAACAGAAACAGGATGAGAAATATATGCCGCAAGGTTTAGAAATAGGATCAATGAATGTTGTGTCGCGTCAGATTGATTCGGCAATGAAGCAGGTAGGTACTCTCGGCGGAGGCAATCATTTCATAGAGTTGCAGAAAGATGAAGAAGGGTTGGTGTGGATCATGATCCATTCAGGTTCCCGTAATCTTGGGAAACAGGTGGGTGAGTATTATAACGAAAAAGCTGAAGTGCTCAACCGACGTTGGTGGTCGATGGTTCCAACGGATATTCATTTGCCGTTCTTGCCTTTGCGTTCAGATGAATTCCGTCAATACTGGAATGAAATGGAATATTGTGTAGCGTTTGCTTTGTGCAACCGTTCGCTCATGATGCAACGCGTAATGGATGTAATAGAGGATGCGGTAGTCGGGGCTGAATTTGAACCTATGATAAATATCGCACACAACTATGCTGCTTTTGAGGAGCATTTCGGAGAAACATGTATAGTTCATCGTAAAGGTGCTACCCTTGCGAGAAAGGGTGTGGTAGGTATCATTCCTGGGTCTCAAGGTACTTGTTCATACATTACGGAAGGGTTGGGAAATCCGGAGTCATTCATGTCTTGTTCACATGGAGCGGGACGAAAGCTTTCGCGTACGGCAGCCCGCAACGAGCTTTCCCTTGAAGAGGAAGTGGCTCGACTTGAAAGGGCAGGGGTGATTCATGCCATTAGATATAAAGAAGATCTTGATGAAGCTGCCGGTGCATACAAAGATATTGATGAGGTCATGGCGGCACAGGCTGATTTGGTGAAAGTAGTCACTTGTTTGCATCCTATTGCCGTGATAAAAGGATAAATAAAAAGAAACAAAAATTATGAAAAAGGACACGATATTTTTCTCAGAGGATGGTAAAGGTCTAACCTCTACTTCCGCCAACCATGTGGCTAATCTCGCTAAAGAAATGATTAGCGATATAGAAACCTCTCTTGAGGAGATGTCATTATATTCCACCACTGTCACATTGATCGGGGGAAAGGATCCTAATATTTTGAATATGGGCGCCAATGCAGAAGAGGTGGAGGGCGTTGTAACAAAATTGCACAGAATAGCGGAAGCGAAATCGTTGATTGCGTGGCTTCGGGAGGCTATAAAGGCGAAGGAACGCCTGGTATCCGAGGCAACCGGTATGACCCTTGTGGATTATGCAAAAGCTAATGGCATTGAATTGAAAGAACAGCCACAACTTGGCGACATATTGACAGAAGACGAATATTTTGCATCAAAGTCTAAGGATGAAAGATGTAAGTATTATTCTCTTGAGACACTTGCCTCTACACTCGGGAAGGCAATTCATCCCGGAGGCGAATTTGCAGATGTCAGAAAAGATTTACAATCAAAGGCTAAAAAGCCACATCATGTGGAAGGTCAAGGGCGTGACACTCTGATTTACACATATACTCCAACTGTGGATGATGCAACAGTGGAAGATGTATATTTTCGTTTGCAAAAACAATATCGCGAAGCACAGGCAAATCTTAACGCGATGAAACATGAGTGTATGAAAGCGATAGAGGAATCGACTGTGGCGGCAAAAGCGGAATATTCCCAAGCGTTAGCCGATTGGACCAACAACAGGAAACTTCTGGAGGCACGACATTCAGAATATATACAACGTAAGGTGAGAGATATTTCAGGATTGCGTATAAGTATTCCTGACTCCCTTCAAAAGATATATGAAGAAGTGTCAAGTCTCGGTAAAAAGTAGTTAACGGTTTATGGAGGTCAATTGCTTAATTGAGCATTACCTCGAAATAACTTATAAAAATTGATAAGGTATGGCAACGGTTTCCCGATTAAGGAACTGAAGTCTCAGGGGATAATGATTAGCGCTATCATCATTCAGGATTTTAGCTGCTGGAAGTGGCAGAAATAACATTGAAACTCATCACGCTTCTATGTGTGGTGATCTTGACCGGATTCCAATTTTGTCTACTCTCTCCATGCCTATGATGACTTGACTGTTCGGAGGCTGTTCTTGTTTTTGACAGGAAATCCGGGTTTTTGATATTGTTATAGTCCTTGATTTTGCTGCGCTAATCAAAATCCCGCTTTATCAGAGAGGATAAATCTTTCAGATTTGTGTCTGAGATATTTATCCTCTATTTTATTCAGATAAGTTTGTTTTTGTAAAGATGGATGCGGGATCAATACAGGGTAAGATATAAAGCGTTTAATCAAGTTTTATTAACATTTACGAACGGTGAGATTTGAAGTATTTTTACGAAATTTGCGAATTGAATTAAAATTGAAAAATATATGTTGGAATTTTTATCTGAATATAGGCTGGAAGGTCTTTTCGTCGGGTTATGCACTTTTTTAATTATAGGGATATATCATCCACTTGTAATTAAGGGTGAGTATTATTTCGGAGAAAAGATTAAATGGTGGTTTTTAGTAGCAGGCATCATTTCCCTTGCCGGTTCGCTTGCCGTCGAAGGAGTTGTGGCATCGGCACTTCTTGGAGTTACCTCGTTTAGTTCTTTTTGGAGTATTAAGGAAGTGTCAGAGCAGGTGGAGCGAGTGAGGAAGGGATGGTTCCCTGCTAATCCGGCGAGAAAGAAGAGGGAAGAGTCAAAGGTGAAAAGTAATAAGTCGGGTTATTGCGATGATTAAAACAAAAAATGTGTCCGCAGATGGTTGATGCGGACACATTCTTTATATTACGATTATGTTGTAATGGATGACGGATTTATTAATCAAGGAATCGGGATGTGATTCCATTATAGAAATCTATTCGGCGGTCACGGAGGAACGGCCACCAGTGACGTACGTTTTCAGTGCGAGTTTTATCTATTTCCACAATAAATTCTTCAGGGGCATTGTCGGGAGCCATAGCGAGAATCTCACCCTGAGGACCGGCTACAAAGCTTGAACCCCAAAAATCGATGCCGGAAGTCTGACCGGATGGATCCTCTTCAAAACCACAACGGTTTACGCTGATAACTGGAAGTCCGTTGGCAACAGCATGACTGCGCTGTATGGTGATCCAAGCATCACGTTGACGATTTTTCTCGTCTTGAGGATCGTCGGGATTCCAGCCGATAGCGGTAGGATAGAACAGCATTTCGGCGCCTTTCATAGCCATAATCCTGGCTGCCTCAGGATACCATTGGTCCCAGCAGACAAGCACCCCGAGACGCCCGAGAGAAGTGTCGACAGGTTCGAACCCTATGTCTCCGGGCGTGAAATAAAATTTCTCATAGAACCCTGGATCATCGGGGATATGCATCTTACGATATTTCCCGGCGATAGAACCGTCGGTGTCAAACACCACAGCTGTGTTATGGTAAAGCCCTGGAGCCCGACGTTCAAATGCACTTGTGACGAGGACCACATTATTTTCTGCAGCGGCGTCAGAATAGAAATTAGCGAAATCTTCAAGGCGAGTGGCGAAACGGAAGTTTTCCACATTTTCGCATTGGCAGAAATATAATGAATCGTGGAGCTCGGAGAGCACGATCAATTGCGCCCCATCAGCTGCCAGACTTTCTATTGCTGCAAGGTTGCGTCGTCGGTTGGCATTCACATCGGAAGTGAAAGAATGCTGAACGACACCGATTCTGATAATATTGCTGTCAGAAGGTTGGAAATCTCGGTTTTGATTAAGATTCTCCTCTTCTGACGAGAGATTATAATTATCTATCATAAATAGCGGAGTTAAAGAGATTTTGAGGTATTTGCATGGTTGCGCAATGCAAGGAACCATGTTGTTTTATGAGGGTAGTGCAGTCAACTCCAACAACTTTGTGGTCGGGGAATGCTATTTTAATTGTCTGCATGGCTAAAGTATCGTTTGCAGGCTGGCGATAAGTCGGCATGAAGACAACATTGTCCGTTATCAGATAATTTGCGTATGTTGCAGGAAGTTTGTCGCCGTTTTCATCATAAATTGCATCCGGGAGAGGAAGTTCCACGAGATTAAACGGTTCCCCCTCCGCATTACGAAACATTGTCAGCTGCGCTCTCATTTTCAAGAGTTCTTCGAATTGAGAATCATCAACGTTTCTGCATCCTGTGAAAATAATAATGTTGTCAGGAGCAATGCGGGCGAGAGTGTCGATATGGGAGTCTGTGTCATCCCCTTCAAGGGCGCCATAATCAAGAAAAAGGACGTGGTTAACTCCAAGGCGGTGCTGTAATTGGTTTTCCGCTTCCTTTTTCGAAAGGCCTCCGTTTCGGTTCTGGGAGCAGAGACATCTGGTAGTCGTAAGTAAAGTGCCATGACCATCTGTTTCTACAGATCCCCCTTCCAGAACGAAGTCGCGCTCGTTGCGATAGGTTTCCGGGGAAACGACATATTTTTCAGACAATCGGAGATTTACAAGATTATCTTTGTCAGAAGCGAATTTCAATCCCCAGCCGTTGAAACCGAAATCCAAAGCCCTGAGTCTGTCATTCTTTATGACTGATAGCGGACCATAATCTCGCGTCCAGGTGTCGTTATATTCACAAGTGACGTATGTTATTAATTCCTGACGGCAATTTTTAAGGATGTCTTTTGCTTCATCAGCATCATGACACAAAAGAATCACGCGTACGCCTTCGTCTGTAAACGCATGAATCATACGCTCATATTGACTTCGTGCCTCGTCGAGAATATAACACCAATCGGTATTTGCTGTAGGGAGAGCCATTAGGATAGACTCCTGGGGAGCCCATTCCGGAAGAAAAGTTCTCATGAAATCTTGAAAAAGAAAAAGTTTAAACAACTTCTATGAAGTTTGAAACACTTCAATATGCAAATTTAAATAATTATTATGTCACAAGCATAATGTATGAGGATATTTTTCAAAGAATTTAGTAATTTTGCAGTGAAGTTGTTTAACCTTCGGAGTAAAAATTCAACAAAATGGAATCAGTAACCCAAAAGCATGACACAGTCAAAGAGTTTGCAGCAATGACTGCACTCTGTAAAGATATATTTGTTAAAAAGATGTCTGATTATGGCACATCCTGGAGAGTGATGCGTCCGTCAAGTCTTACAGACCAGATATATATTAAAGCGCGTCGCATCCGTTCGATTGAAGAGAAAGGTGAGGGGGCTGCGAAAGTAAATGAAGGAATAGAACCCGAATTTATAGGGATTGTGAATTATTGTGCAATAGCCTTGATCCAGCTTGCATTGGGTCCGGGTGAATACATAAGTCATGAAAAGGCGACCGCCCTTTATGATAAGGCAATTGCAGACTCTACCGCCTTGATGCTCAATAAAAATCATGATTATGATGAAGCTTGGAGACACATGCGGATATCAAGTTTCACAGATATCATTCTTCAGAAACTTCTACGCACGCGGGAGATAGAAGACCATAACGGGAAGACTATTATCAGCGAAGGGGTTGACGCCAACTATATGGATATGATCAACTATGCGCTTTTCGCACTTATAAAGTTGCATTATGAAGACTGAATCGGCGAAATGGATTTCACCGGTGACATGGCTTTTACGCATTATAATAGGTGGTGTCTTTATTTTTTCCGGGTTTGCAAAAGCGATAGATCCGTGGGGCACACTCTATAAAGTGAATGACTACTTGGGAGTCATGTCGCTATCGTTATGGCCGAATCTGGTTTTAGTGGGAGTGTTCGGTCTGTGTGCTCTTGAATTTATGACAGGTATATTCCTGTTGTTTGGATGTTTCAGGCGTTCAGGGACAGTTTTAGCATCCATTATAATGGCGTTCATGTTGCCACTGACATTATGGATTGCGATAAGTGACCCTGTTGCTGACTGTGGTTGCTTTGGAGATGCACTTGTTATTTCCAATTGGGCAACATTCTGGAAAAATGTTGCATTAACGTCCGGGATTGTATGGCTCTTGAAGTACAACAAACTTAATTTCTGTCTGATAACTCCCGCTTTGCAGTGGATAGCGTTCGTCGTGTCGGGTGTATTTATACTGTCAATAGAGCTCTTAGGATATCATTCTCAGCCTTTAATTGATTTCCGTCCTTACAAAGTTGGTGAACAACTTGTTGATTATAACGCGGTAGCGAGTGATGTCCCGCAATATCTTTTTATTTATGAAAAAGATGGGGAGAGAGCGGAATTCGGGGAGAATGACGTATTGCCCGATGAATCTGAAGGATGGACGTTTGTTGATCGCAAGGAAATAATATCTGAAGGTGCAAAATTTTCTGTGGAAAAAGTGAACGAATCCAAAAATCTCAGAATCTGGAGTAAAGACGGAGAAGACGATGATACGGAAGATGCCATTGTCAGAGAAGGGAAAGAGTTGATTATAATGATGCCTGACCTGAAAGCCGTTTCTCCCGCCACTACATGGAAATTGAATTCGCTTTACGAATGGTCGTTGAAAAACGATATCACTATGATTGCCGTGGTCTCAGGTTCTCCAGAGGAAATAGCTAATTGGGAAGATCTTTCAATGGCAAGTTATCCTATCTATACCGCGGATGACACCCAGATAAAGGAGGTGGTAAGGGGTAATCCGGGTGTTGTATATCTTGAAAACGGGAATGTGGTGTGGAAAAGCACTCTGTATGCTATAAATATCGACGACTTCCTACAACCGGACACAACCTATGACGCACGTAATTTCTCAGTAGACAATGGTCGCATTCTCCGTAATTGCATATATATATACCTGATTGTTATGGGAGTCCTTATAGTATTGTCGTTTACGCCGAGACTTCACCATATATATACCCCTAAAAAGAGGAAAACGAGGATCAATGAAGACATAAATGATTAATTCAACGTTCAAGAAGCGAACGTTGAGGATTAGAGGGGAGTTTTACTCATGATGGTAAGGCTCCCCTTTTAATATGGTCATCGCCCGATAGACTTGCTCAGTGAAGAAAAGCCTTATCATCTCGTGAGTAAATGTCATTTTTGACAGCGATATTTTAGAGTCCGCTCTTTTGTAGACATCTTTTGAAAATCCGTATGGTCCGCCCACGACGAATACCCCGCGCTTTCTTCCGGAAGCCATTAGCTTCTGCATTTGTCCGGCAAATTCCACGGATGTGAACTGTGTTCCATGCTCATCCAGAAGAATACATTGGTCAGCTGAAGTCAGACTGTTTAATATCATTTCCCCTTCCTTTTCTTTTTGCATTTCCGGAGTCATGGATTTAGTGCCTTTTATGTCGGGCAGACATTCGATTTTGTAGGGTATATAGCGTTTGAGTCGTTTGGTGAACTCATCAATACCTGCTTGCACGTATGATTGTGTGGTTTTCCCCACTGTCAAAAGTACTATTTCCATAAATTTTCTTAACTTTGTGCAAAATTACGAAAAAACAACAATGGAAACAAAAGAGGAACTTATCAATCAATTGCTCGACCTCGCATTTGCAGAGGATATCGGCGACGGTGATCATACAACTTTATCAACCATACCGGCAGACGCCATGGGACGATCTCGCCTGATCATTAAAGAGGAAGGTGTGCTTGCCGGAGTAAAGGAGGCTGAAAAGGTGCTTCATAAAGTGGATCCTTCTATCAAGATGAATGTCATGATTGAAGACGGAGCGAGAGTGAAACCGGGAGACATCGCTTTCACTGCCGAAGGCCCCGTGCGTTCTCTTCTTATTGCTGAAAGGACGATGCTTAATATCATGCAGCGCATGAGCGGTGTCGCAACAATGACACGCAAGTATCAGGATGAATTGGAAGGTCTGCACACGAAGGTGCTTGATACCCGCAAGACCACTCCAGGGATGCGAATCATGGAGAAAGAGGCTGTGAAGATAGGTGGTGGCACCAATCATCGTATCGGTCTTTTTGATATGATCCTCATAAAAGACAATCATATCGATTTCGCCGGAGGTATAGAGAAAGCTATCGAACGTGCAAGAGAATATTGCAAGGAGCATGGCAAAGATCTCAAAATTGAGGTTGAGGTGCGTTCCCTTGACGATATCCGCAGGGTTATGGCAATAGGCGGTGTAGACAGGATCATGTTTGACAACTTCACTCCTGAACTTACAAAAGAGGCTGTAGCGCTTGTCAACGGAACAATGGAAACAGAATCGTCGGGTGGTATAACCATCAAGAATCTGCGTCAATATGGAGAAGCCGGTGTGGATTTTATTTCTGTAGGTGCGCTTACCCACAGTGTAAAAGGTCTTGACATGTCGTTTAAGGCATTCTAATTTTTATCAATACACTCCTCAATGAAGAAAGAAAACAAACTCCGCGACCTTGCATTCGGCAAATTTGCTGAAGACAAGGCTGCGGAGTTTTATATTTCAAAAGGTTACGCTATCAAGGAGAGGAACTGGAGGCATCATCGCATAGAGATCGATATTATAGCCCAGACCGGTAATATTATAGTGTTTGTAGAGGTGAAGGCACGGAGCGGGAGAGACATGTCGGCGGCTGATGCCGTGACAATGGATAAAATGAAAAGTATGGCACGAGGTGCCGACGCTTATCTGAAGTCTTTACAGGGGGATTTTGAATATAGATATGACATCTTTACATTGACGGGAGATTTTGATGACTATTCCGTAGAGGTATTCGAAGATGCTTTTGTATCGCCCCTGCTGCGATAATATTTTATTTGCCGGTTGATGGTCTTTGGTTGACTGATTTGCTCACTTGGTTCGCACCACACTCAATCCTTTACCAAATTTCAGGATTATTATAAACAAAAGAGATGCATCCTAAGCAGAATGCATCTCTTTTGTTTAAGTATTATTTGGGGTATTTGCGTATCAGATATTCTCGCTTTCAAGAGGGGTTTCAACCGGAGCTGTTTCCGATGATTTGTTTTCCTTGATGAAGAACACGCAGACCGAACCGATGATAATTGAAATTCCTGCAATCATCATCATCATGTATTCCGGAGCAAGTTCTCCCGGTTTGCTAAGCAATGTGAGAATCCATCCACCGGCAAGAGCGGCAACGATCTGAGGAATACATATCGTGCAGTTGAAGAGACCGAGATAAGCACCGATATTTCCACTCTTGAGAGAGTTGGTAAGGATGGTAAACGGCCAAGCAAGCATTGCTGCCCACCCACATCCAATCAATAAGAATGCAATAAACAAGAGGTACTGGTTTGTCAGGAACGACATCATGATGAAACCGACACCTGCAAGGACAAGACTGAGGGAATAAGAGAACTTACGGCTTCTGAATTTTGGAAGGATAACAGCCCAGACCACAGACCCCAAAGCCTGAATTGCATAAAGGAGACCAACCCAGTTGCCTGCATCATTATATTGCGGGGTGGCGGAATTCAAGACAGTCTTAGTCTCATAGCTGCAGTTGGCAGCATTTGAAATTTCGTGAGAAGAGGCGTCTTCAATTGAAAGGGATCCGTCGGCGCCATGTGCAACGATTGCAGCTTCGGTAAGTTTTATCGGTCCCTGAAGTCTGGAAAGATAATCAACAAGCTCAACGTTGCTGCAGTCTGCCACAGACTGTCCGTCGACAGAAAGAGAATTAACATCGCTGATAACTCTTCCGTAGGCAGCTTTTGCCTCGCCGTTTTCATTATTCAAAATTTGATGCCCGTTCACTATCGTGTCGTTTCCGTTGATGACAATCTGTGATGCGGGATAGAATACGCCTCCAGCCTTGACCCCCTCTGCCAGTGCATGTCCGTGGCTCACGATAAGGACAGAATCACCGATGAGGAGATTTTTTGCTTCATAGAGTTTGTCCCCATCCTTTATGCCTACGACACTCTGTGTAGTCGGGGTGTCAAACGCTTTGAATGCCACAGTGTTTGTTGCGTAAGTCCACAAGAAGAGAAACGCGAACCAGCAGAAAAACTGTACGAGACCCACTGTCCAAAAGGTTGCAGGTGCATTCTTGAGAAGTTTTACTACGCCAGGGTTCGAACCTTTGGCAGGGGCTTCGTCGCCACCATTATATTCATTGTAGACATGAGGGGGCCATTCCTTAATTTTAACAAGAGAATAAATGACGCATATCAACAATATAGCTGCCCCAATATAGAATGACCAGATAACTGTAGGAGGCACAACCCCGGATGGAGCCGTGTTGCGCATTCCTATCCAGCCAAGGCAAATCGGGAATATGTAGCCCACAACTGAACCGGCATTGCAAAGGAAGCTCTGGATCGAGTAAGCGAGACCTTTCTGTTTCTCGTTGACCATATCCCCCACAAGCATCTTGAAAGGCTGCATAGCCATGTTTATAGATGTATCGAGCAACATCAAAGCTATCAGTCCGAAAAGGATCGCACTTGCCACTGTGAACTGGAAGCTGCCGGCGTTAGGGAGCAAGCACATTACAATCTCTGCGATTGTTGCGCCGAAAATCAGATAGGGGAGACGTCTGCCGAAACGGTTCCATGTGCGGTCGCTCATCATGCCGACAATCGGTTGCACAAGTAAGCCCATCAAGGGTGGAAGAATCCAGAAATAACTCAAATCGTGAGGGTCTGCCCCTATGGTCGTGAATATTCGGGACACATTGGCACTTTGCAGTGCATAAGCAATCTGGACTCCAAAGAACCCGAAACTGAGGTTCCAAAGCTTCCAGAAGCTTAAATCCGGTTTAGTTTTCATTTAGGTACTATTTATTTGTTTATTATTCAGCTTTGATTTGTCCGTAAAGCCAGGCAATCTCTTGCGCCCATATCTCTTCATCGGGCGTTTCAAGAATCATGGGAATCCCGTTTAGACGGGGATCATTCACCAATCGGGTGAAGAATTGGTTCCCGAGGGTGCCTTGTCCTATGCTTGCATGCCGGTCTATTCTCGAGCCAAGTTCCCTTTTGTCGTCATTGAGATGCATCCCCTTTAGATAATTTCTTCCAATGATGCTGTCAAATTGATTCCAGGTGTTTTCATAACCCTCTTCAGTGCCGAGATCGTAACCTGCAGAATAGGCATGACATGTATCAATACAAACTCCGACACGTGATTTGTCTTCAACTTTGTCAATGATTTGCGCAAGTTGTTCAAAAGAGTGTCCGAGGTTTGATCCCTGGCCGGCTACGTTTTCCAATACTGCAGTCACTCCTTCGGTCTTTCCCAAAGTGATATTTATGGATTCAGCAATCCGGTTGAGACAATCGATTTCCTCCATCTCATTGAGATGGCTACCGGGATGAAAATTGAGCATTGTTAGTCCCAGACGGGTGCACCGATTCATTTCATCAAGGAATGATTTCCTTGACATTGCGAGCTTCTTTTCGTCAGGAGAACCTAAATTGATTAAAAAATTATCATGTGGAAGAATTACAGCAGGGGTGTAACCATATAGATTACAATTGTCTTTAAATTTTTCAGCCTCATCATCAGATATTTCTTTAGAGACCCATCTGTTGCTGCTGCCAGTGAACAAGGCAAAAGCCTTAGCCCCAATTGCATGAGCCCTTACGGGAGCGTTTGACACTCCACCTGCGACACTTACGTGAGCACCAATATATTTCATGTGAAGAATTTATTTCAAGTTAACGGAACAAAATTAACGAAAATACCCCATATTTCCAAAAAAATAGATGTAACTTTGCTGTCTAAATCAGCAAACAATGGAGATATCAAAAACAAAGGCAGCTTTCTATTCAACATTATCATCAAAAAAGGTCAGAAATAAACATGGCATGTTTATTGTCGAAGGTGAAAAATGTGTCACAGATACGATTGGTGCGTTTGAACTTGTAAATCTTATCGCAACAAAAAAATGGGCGGAAAGTCATAAGTATATAGTGACCGAATTTTCAGCATTGTTTCTTGAGGCGACGCCTGAGGTATTAAAGAAGATATCGTCTCTGTCAACGCCTCCGGAGGTGATTGCCATCTTCAGAATTCCTGAAGAGGATACATTGCCCGACATATCCAATAAACTTGTGCTTGCACTTGACGGAATTCAGGATCCCGGAAATCTGGGTACTATCATCCGCACTGCCGACTGGTTTGGTGTTGACATCATTTTGGCATCGAAAGATACAGTCGATGTATATAATCCCAAGACAATCCAATCCACAATGGGTTCGCTTAGAAGAGTTAAAGTCTATTACACGTCGCTTCCTGAAGTTATAAGAAAAAACAAGGGTGTTGCAATCTATGGTACATTGCTTGACGGTGTAGACATGTTTAAAACTGAACTTTCAAATAATGGAATAATTGTGATGGGAAATGAAGGGAACGGCATTTCCAATGAGATGCGTGGGCTTATAGATCATCCATTGTTGATACCACCGTATAAAGATAATTCACATGGCGAATCTTTGAATGTGGCGATAGCTACGGCGATAACATTGGCAACCTTCAGAAACTGTTAAACTTTTTTCTATGGCAAAGACTAAAAGCGTATATTTCTGTCAATCCTGTGGCTATGAATCACCCAAATGGCTGGGTAAATGCCCATCGTGTGGTGCATGGAACACTTTTGCGGAAGAAAAGATATCAGTATCTAAAAAAACGGACTTAAAACCGGGAAAAGTTAAGACACAGAAACCTGTGAAGCTTTCTGAAATAGAGGCTCTTGATGAACCAAGAATCCATATGCCTTCCGAGGAATTGAACAGGGTTTTGGGTGGCGGACTTGTTGCAGGAAGCCTGACATTGATCGGAGGAGAACCGGGAATCGGGAAGTCAACTTTGCTACTTCAAAATATCTTGTCTATAAGAAACAAGAAAATACTCTATATATCGGGAGAGGAAAGTGCCGGCCAATTGAAACTTAGAGCCGACAGGCTTGGAAAAGTTTCGGACAACACATTGATTCTATGCGAAACGAGGCTTGACAATATATTCACACAAATAGAAAATGTCTCGCCTCAGATTGTTGTTGTGGATTCTATTCAGACGATTGCATCCGAACAGATAGAATCTGCAGCCGGGAGCGTTAGCCAGGTCAGGGAATGTGCTGCTGCATTGTTGAGATATGCCAAAGAATCCGGAGTCCCGGTCATATTGGTCGGTCATATCAATAAGGACGGCGCCATAGCCGGACCGAAGGTGCTTGAACATATCGTTGACACCGTTCTACAATTTGAGGGAGACCGCCAGTATCTCTATAGAATATTGCGGTCAATTAAAAACCGATTTGGATCTACTTCTGAAATCGGGATTTATGAAATGGTTCAGAAGGGATTGAGGGAAGTGAAAAATCCCTCAGAGATGCTTCTGTCGGAAAATAGGGAAGAGGAGATGAGCGGAATAGCCATAGGTGTTACTGTAGAAGGGGTGAGGCCATTCATGGTTGAGGTTCAGGCTTTGGTCTCGAGTGCCGCATATGGAACTCCTCAAAGATCTGTCACTGGTTTTGACCAGAGAAGATTAAATATGCTTCTCGCAGTGCTTGAAAAAAGGGCAAGGTTTAAATTGGGTCAGAAAGACGTGTTCCTTAATATGGCAGGAGGGTTGAAAGTGGCTGATCCCGCCATTGATATGGCAGTAGTTGCAGCTATAATGTCTTCCAATTTTGATGTGTCGGTTTCAAGGAAAACAGCTTTTATAGGTGAAGTTGGTTTGTCAGGTGAAATAAGGACAGTCACAAGAATTGAACAGAGGGTAGCTGAAGTGGAGAAACTCGGATTTGATGCAGTGGTGATACCCAAAGGGAATTTGAAAGGAATAAAAGACAAATTTAAGCTTAAGATAGTCGAAGTGTCTAAAGTCGAGGAGATGTTGAGATATCTTTTCGAGTAGATGGTTTCTTGTGATAAAAATACGAATATCCCCTATGAAAATCTGACTAAATCTTGAAAAAGAAAAAAAGTTAAACAACTTCATGAGATGGAATGTTAATAAAGAAAAACTATTCAAAATTCCACTTTATTCATTCCACTATGAAAACAACATCCTGTGCTATTGCTTTAGAACGTAACGTTGCAAGGTTGCTGACGGCAGGAGTTATTGCCGGAGGCGCCTTGCTTTCGCACGCTCAGACAGCTGCAGAACCTACAGACGCGTTAACTCCTGAAGCTATAAAAATTAAATCGGCAATTGATGATACACACGTCATTACAATGGGAGATGAAGTTATGGCGAAAGATTCAATAGGCCGGTTGCTCAACATGTTTTATATAGACCAATTCAGGCATTTTCAGGATCCTCGTGCACCATATTTTATGTTCTTGAGCAAAAACGGGAATCTTGCATTGGGAGTCGGTGGATTAATAAGGATCAGAGGGTCATTTGATTGGAACGGGTCGATTCCTATCAATGGCTTTTCTCCATATTTTATACCGATACCAAAAGACCCGACATCCATGAGGAGGCTTTCTGCAACCGGTGCCGGAACAGGATTGTTTCTGACTCTTTTAGGAAAAAATTCTTTTCTTGGGAATTTCATGGGCTTTATTCAGGGGGATTTTTCTGGCAACAACTATAAGGATTTTAAATTAAAGAAAGCTTATTTTACGGCAGGAGACTGGACTGTGGGTTATGCCACATCCACATTTGAAGATACTCAGGCAAAACCAGCCACTATAGATGGATCGGGACCTAATGGCGGCAATTCCCGTACAAATGTTCTTGTGAGATATTCCCATACATTTAAAGAAAAATGGACTGTTGCAGGATCGTTTGAATTCCCTTCAAGTTCAATAAAATCTGATGGGGTGTATACAAAGGGATGTAGCGATTATGTTCCGGACATAGCTGCATTCATACAATATCAATGGGGTGGAGGTGCCAGTCATGTACGTCTTTCCGGTCTTGGGAGAGTCTTGACCTACAGAGATCTTGTGGTCGGCAAAAATTATAACATTTTTGGTTGGGGCGCACAATTCTCGACAACAATCAAAGCACTTCCTCAGCTCAATTTTTACGGGACGGTGACATTCGGCAAAGGTCATGAATCTTATACCACAGATCTTGCAAGCGACAGTTTCGACCTTGTGGAAGACCCACATGAAAAAGGGAAACTTTATGCTCCCAAAGCTATCGGTTACGTATTGGGTGCGCAATACTATTTTACGAAAAATGTGTTTGCTGACGTGGCACTTTCGGAACAGCGTTATTATCCTAAAGAAAATCCCGGGGACGGTCAATATAAATATGGATTGTATGGAGCGTTTAATCTTTTCTGGGATATAACATCAAGATTTGAGGTGGGGATGGAATACCTCGCAGGTAAGCGAATGAATTTCAATGGCACTCATGGTTGTGCAAATCGTTTGTCTGCAATGGTTATGATGAGTTTTTAAGACAAAAAAATAGGTTAGTGCTTGTTATTTTTATATATGTTGGGGTATTTAGGGGCAGAAATTTGCATTTCTGCCCCTATATTTTTAATTTTGTGTCCAAATCCGAAAATATCAAATATGCAAAATTTGCATCCGCACCACAAAGAAGTTGAAATGTTCACTACATTTTTGACATCGCGGCGTCTTAGGAAAACTCCTGAACGTTTCGAAATACTTCATTGTGCGCTTGATTATAAAGGACATTTTGATGCTGATTGCCTTTACCATTCACTTGAAGAGAAGGGATATCATGTAAGTAAGGCAACAATCTACAGCACTATAGAATTGCTTTGCTCTTCCGGAATTATCAGAAGATTGTTGTTCGACACACATCAGGCCCGTTATGAACGAGCAAGTCTGACGCATTGTCATCTGATATGTACGGAATGTGGGGAAATCAATGAAATCAATCTTGAAGAAGTCGACATATCTCTTGCAGATATGAAGATCCCATACTTTACTCCGGTCTATGTTTCCACATGTATTTATGGAATATGTGACAAATGTAGAAAAATGGGGAAGGTTATAAAATAGAAGACGAATATAATCGTTCTATATAAAACACCAAAAACACATTAACAACTTAAATTAATCTTAAATTTAACCATGGCAAAAGTAAAACCTTTCCGCGGTGTGCGTCCGCCCCGCGAACTTGTAGAGGAAGTTGTATCACGTCCGTATGATGTGCTAAATAGCGAGGAAGCACGCAAAGAGGCAGAAGGAAATGAGAAATCACTCTACCATATCATCAAGCCTGAGATCGATTTTGAGCCTGGAACTGATGAACATGATCCCAAAGTGTATGACAAGGCGGTGGAGAATTTCAACAAATTCCAGAAGGAAGGATGGCTTGTGCAAGACGGCAAAGAGAATTATTATATCTATGCCCAGACAATGGATGGCAGAACACAGTATGGTTTTGTTGTTGGCGCATGGGTCAATGACTATATGGAGGGCAGAATCAAAAAACATGAGTTGACACGTCGAGACAAAGAGGAAGACCGCATGAAGCATGTCCGTGTTAACAATGCCAATATCGAGCCAGTATTTTTCGCATTCCCCGATAATGAGGCACTTGAGCAGATTATCCGCGACATCACAGCAAAAGAGCCCGAATATGATTTCGTAGCTCCCGATGGATTTGGTCATACTCTGTGGGTGATCGATGAGGAGGATACAATTGCTAAGGTGACTGAAGAATTTGCAAAGATCCCCAATCTTTATATTGCAGACGGTCATCATCGTTCTGCTGCTGCTGCTCTTGTAGGTGCTGAGAAGGCTAAGAACAACCCGAACCATAAAGGTGATGAGGAATATAATTATTTCCTTGCGGTTGCTTTCCCTGCATCACATCTCCGCATCATAGACTATAATCGTGTTGTAAAAGATCTTAATGGTCTTTCTGAAGATGAATTCCTCAATAAATTGAAAGAGAATTTTGAGGTCGAAGAGAAAGGAGAAGAAATTTATTCTCCTTCAGGTCTTCATAATTTTGCCCTTTATCTTGGAGGGAAGTGGTATTCTCTAACAGCCAAACCGGGCACATACGACGACAATGACCCCATAGGAGTGCTTGACGTGACTGTATCTTCTAATCTTATTCTTAGAGATATTCTCGGCATAACCGACCTCCGTAGCGACAAACGTATTGATTTCGTTGGTGGCATCAGAGGTCTTGGTGAACTGAAGAGAAGAGTTGACAGCGGAGAAATGAAGATGGCTCTTGCGCTCTATCCTGTCACTATGGATCAGCTTATGAATATAGCTGACAGCGGCAATATCATGCCTCCGAAAACCACCTGGTTTGAACCGAAGCTCCGTTCCGGCCTCATAATCCACAAACTTGACTGATATTTTGACGTCAGAACAACAACTGAGAAACAGTTTCTAAGACAGATAGCACATACCAAAGTGCTGTCTGTCTTTTTTATTGCTCTTGATTTCGTTTGGTTCCTCTAATCTTCTTCTTCAAGTTTTAGAAACTTTTTTAAAATTATGTTGTCTTGTTATTGAGGTCTTTGTCGGCATCTTTATGATATTTATTCAGTCATTATAGAACCCCATAACTCCATCATAATATCAAAAATCTGCTCGACAAATCCTCTCAATTCCTTCGACAAATAAATATAAACAGTTTCTAAAGGTATTAACTTTAAAGAATCTATATTATGAAAATCGGGATTCCCAAGGAGATTAAGAACAATGAAAACCGTGTTGGCGCCACCCCTGCAGGAGTGAAAGAACTTGTAAACCACGGTCACAAAGTTTTTGTGCAACATACCGCAGGCGAGGGAAGCGGTTTTTCTGATGATGAATACAAGGCTGCGGGTGCAGAGATTCTGTCGTCGATAGAAGAGGTTTATGCTGTTGCCGATATGATCATCAAAGTCAAGGAGCCGATTAAGCCCGAATATTCTCTGATAAAGAGAGGCCAGGTGGTTTTTACATATTTCCATTTTGCATGCGATCGGGAATTGACCGATGCCATGATCCTGTCCGGCGCGGTGTGTATCGCCTACGAAACAGTTACTGATAGGGACCGCCGTCTTCCTCTTCTTATTCCGATGAGTGAAGTCGCCGGCCGCATGTCTGTTCAGGAGGGTGCACGTTTCCTTGAAAAACCTCAAGGGGGAAGAGGTGTCTTGTTGGGTGGTGTGCCCGGGGTACGACCTGCCAGGGTTCTTGTGCTCGGAGCTGGTGTCGTGGGCAGAAACGCAGCACTTATGGCAGCCGGTCTGGGTGCGGAGGTCACTATAACCGATATCAACCTCAATACATTGCGGCATTGTGCCGACACTATGCCGAAGAATGTCAAGACTCTGTTCTCATCGCGTCATAACATAGAGCAGGAGCTGCCGGATACGGATCTTGTGATCGGTTCGGTGCTTGTGCCGGGAGCTAAGGCTCCACATCTTGTCACACGCGATATGATCGGCAAAATGAAGAAAGGCTCTGTGATGGTAGACGTGGCTGTAGATCAGGGTGGCTGTTTTGAGACAACTCATCCTACCACTCATTCTGAACCGATTTATGAAGTGGACGGTGTGATTCAATACGCGGTGGCAAATATTCCGGGAGCTGTGCCCTATACTTCAACGATGGCATTGACTAACGCAACTCTTCCGTATGCCCTTCGTCTTGCCGATCTTGGCTGGAAAGAGGCATGCAAGAGAGATTCGGGGCTCGCAGAAGGAGTGAATGTAGTAGACGGTAAAATTGTCTATAAAGCGGTAGCTGAGGCTTTCGATATGCCTTATACGCCACTCGAGTTGTAATCTGATTCAAGCTTCGCAAGTGAAAGTTGATTTAAATGTTCTTGTGAAAATTGAATTGTCTTTAATAAAGAATGAAATATAAATATCCACTCACAGCAGCCTTAGGGCTGCTGTGTTTTTCAGTGATGAAAGGAGTTAATCCTTATCTCCCTCTTTGGGAGCATATTCCGGATGGAGAACCTTATATATTCGAAGACCCTGATAATCCGGGGAAAAAAAGAGTGTATATCTACGGATCTCATGACATGTTGAAAAATATGTATTGCGGTACAGATCTTGTGGTTTGGTCAACATCTGTTGATTCCCTAAGTAGTTGGAGATATGACGGGGTAATTTTTGAAGTCAAGACTGATGGTGAAGGAGAACTTCTTCATGAAGATGGAAGGGGAGATGTGCTCTATGCTCCTGATATAGCTGTCAAGATTTTACCGGATGGTAAAAAAGAATATTATCTTTATCCCAACAATCAGGGTGGTGGAAGAAACGGAATGGTCGCTAAATCCGACAGACCTGACGGCCCTTTTGAGGTAATAAACTGGAATCCGGATAAGCCTGTAGAAACAATTGGCGTTTTGGGGTTTGACCCTGCTGTGTTTGTAGACGATGATGGAAGGGTGTATGGTTATTGGGGCTTTGGGACATCTCATGCCGCGGAACTTGACCCAATGACTATGGCTACAGTCAAGCCTGGCACCGAGATTGTGACTAATCTGGTTACTCCTATTGATGATGAGGGTCCGGGTCATTTCTATGAAGCCTCCTCGATTCGTAAGATTGGAGATAAATATGTTTTCATATATAGCAGAATGGCACCTACCGGAGAATGGGGATTACCTGAGTCAAATTATACGCTTGCATACGCCTATTCAGATCATCCTCTCGGTCCCTACACTTATGGAGGAACAATAATTGATGGGAGGGGCCGAGACATTGATGGTAACGGAAACTCCATTCCGACTGCAACGCCCAATGGGAATACTCATGGGAGTATCCTTGAGATTAACGGTCAATGGTGGGTTTTCTATCATCGGCAGAGCGGTCTCGATGAGTATGCCCGACAAGCGATGGTTGCCCCGATCTATGTCAAGGTGGAACCTGGTGCCGGAGGAAAAGTGACGATATCGGAAGGGGAGTATACCTCTGAAGGATTTGAGATTGAAGGTCTTGACCCGTTTAAGAAATATCCTGCGGCAATCGCTTCTCATTTCACCGGTCCTACTGTAGCATATCAGACTTATCCGGCGATGAATTATTCCGGTCCTTATTTTGAACCTGCATACGTTGAAGACCATTCCATGCCTGACCCATATAATCTTGATGTGAATATGAATCTTGTGGTCAACAACACAGACGGTTCTATTCTTGGTTATAAATATTTTAAATTTGATAAATTGTCGGAATCGGATAATGCAGACCTCGTTCTTGATCTTATCCCAGAGGACATAGGTGGGAAGATTGAAGTGTTTATTGAGGCTCCGTGGAAAGGGAATCCGAAACAGGTCGGTGAATTTGAATTAAAGAATACGGATAAGAATAAAAATTTCGAGGTGAACATTCCGTTACATGGATTAAAGGGTTTAAAAGGGAAGCATCCGCTTTATCTGAAATTTTCTTCCTCGCAACCCGGCAAATCATTATGCAGCATAAAGTATATTCAGTTTAGGAAATCCGGATAAATGGACTTCTTAAAAGAGAGGGTCACTGGCGGTTCAGAAGCCAATGACCCTTACTTTTTTAATTCTGTAGATTAATATTTAGCTACTTCTTTTGGAGAAAGATTTAAATAAAGGGCGATAGTTGAATCGTCTAATCCGGCATTCCTCATATTGCGGATGCTTGCAACAAGGGTTTCCTTCCTGCCCTCGAGTTTACCTTCTTCTCTACCTTTCTCGATACCTTTCTCCATACCTTCTTTTCTGCCTCGTTGTACGGCATATTCGATGACGGCGACGCCGTCGCGATATACTTTCAGAGATTCGTCGTAATTAAGACGCTCCTGTCTTGACAGGGAATTGAGGTTGCAGACCTCCTCAAGTCTACCGAAAATCATATTCTGTGCCTTGAACGGCATCCTTTCAAGTGTCTCCATATGCTTAAGAATATAAATCCATCTTTCAAAATCTGTCTCACACTCTGCCTCGCTCTTCTCCATTTTGGGAAGGGTTATATAGTATAGATGCAGTTTGTCTGAAAATTGTTCAGTTGTGCCCCTGAAATGCAATGACACCTCCGAACAGAGTGACCAGTCCTTAAGACCATCCATATAGAAATTAAGGAAAAATATGCTGTACACTCTTTTGACATCGAAGTTCCAATCCTTTCCACGCTCCCCCTGCTGCGCTATCGCTGATGCGGTGAGAAGATTGAACGGTCTTTGAAAAAAGGTTGGGCGGCATTCTGCATCTCGACAATCACATGTTCCCCGTTCTCGGTGGTGCAGTAGATATCATAGATTATTCTTCTGCCGTCGAAGAACTGGGGAAATATCTCCTTGTCACGGAAAACAATGTCAACTATGGGATTGTCACCATGAATCAATTCATTGAGAAAACTGATCAGGAGATCCTTATTGATTTCTTGACCGAAGATTCTCTTGAATCCTTCGTCGGTGAACGGATTGATATATTTTCCCATAATGAAATGTATTTATTATTTAAATACAAATGTAGTAATTATTTTGATTACGACAAAGCATCCTCATAAATTATGACCTTTATCTTGACATACATTTTGGTAGTTTGCTCGAATAAGGAATAGAGGTGAGTATGAAGAGGGTGGTATTTAAGAAAAATTGAAGGCAGGGATCGATGTCCCTGCCTTCGTTTTACGCTGAAATGAATCAGCGAGGATTGTTCCCGGAGGCTTTCTCAAGAGTCCGGAAGCCTACTACTTATACTATTTTTATTACTACTTATAAAAGGAGAAAGGCGACTTTCACAAGCAACCCTTTCCCAAAAATTGTTATATCAATTACAATTAATACGATATTTTCTATTCTCACAATCAAAAATAGATTATTTTTGATTGTGAGAATATCGCAGTTTTTCGCTAATCGTATTCTTGGCAAGAATACGATTATGAATATATTTAGAATGATTACACTTTGATAATTAATGGATTATGAAATATACGAAATGTAAAAACGTAAAACAAATGTTTTACGTTTTTATAGGATTGGATACCAAAAAAAACAGATTAAAAAATATTATTTTGTTATTATCAGTTTATTAATTAACTTTGCCATGATAAATCGTATTCTTGCCAAGAATATATAATAGATTATTAAGGATTATTAATTATAAAGATTTTATAATCAATTTGTTCGCTCTGTCAACGGCATATGAATCGAGTTCGGCGAGATATATCTGAGTAGTTTTTTCAGAGTCGTGTCCCATACCTTCACTGATCACTGCAAGAGGGATGTTCTTACTCCTTGCCACAGACGCCCAACAATGTCTTGCCACGTAAAGCGTGAGAGGGATAGACAACCCTGCAAGTTTCCCCACTTCTTTTAGATTCCTGTTAATGTATTGAGCCTTTGTCTGGTATCTTTTCCTTGTGTCGGTGCATTCATCATCAAGAATTGGGAGAAGGTAGGATGATGATTCGATTGAACATCTACTTACAATTTCCTGCATTTGTTTTTCCCATTTAATTGTGAGTGTCTGTCCGGTTTTCTTTCTCCTATAGATAAGAAATCCGTTAGCCAGATTAGTTTTCTTGAGATATGACATGTCGATTATACTCATTCCCCTTGTATAAAAACTAAACATGAACATGTCGCGGGCAAAGCAAAGGTCAGGCTTGTTTTCAAGATTTAGATTTTTAATCTTCTTTATTCCGCACAATGGCACGGCTCTTTTTACAGTTTTTGCAACCCCGGTGTAAACCCTGCGGAAAGGATTGTTTTGTTCAGTGAGCCCTTCTTCTACAGCCCGGTTATAGATTGCACGCAGGTTTCTCATGTGGAATGATGTACTGTTAGGACACAGTCCGGATTTTAGAAGGAAGGATTCGAACGACATAACCAAATCGGGATTCATATCCCGAATACAAATATTTCTTTCCTTTGCAAATTTGGAAAAAGATGATTTAACGGCAGTATAGGTCTTAGCTGTGCATTCTTTTCCTGCCTTGATAAGTCTGTCGACCAGAGATGAGATATATTCCACCATCCCCATGTCTTGTTGCGGCAAAAGAAACCTTTCTATTATTCCAGATGAAGAGTAGGGTAGATCTGCTCTTCTAAATTGGCGGATTATGTTATGGAGTCTTTCAATATCGGATGTGATACGGAAAGCTGTTTGATTCACATGTTCAAACCTTTCGGAACATGATTCAGGTATGATTACTTTTGAACGGATGCCGTCCCATTCGTTGGCAAATAGGTGGTAGTCTGTTGTAATCTGACATGATTGTCGGTTATGGGTTATCCGATAGAAGATTTTACCCTCCTTGCCTTGAGACGCAGACGGGCGGAACTTGATTTTCAGTGTAGCCATAAGTATCTGTTTGAATTTGGCTACAAAAATAAGTTTGTTAAACTTATTGGCAGTGGTGTCTTGAAATAAATGTGGATTTTAGGCGTTTGGACAATAGTTTTTAGTCGACGGATGTACTCACTTCGTTCGCACCACACTCAAGATTATTGGGGGATTCAGTTAGTTGTCCAGATCCAGGCGTTTGGGAAGCGTTTGGAAATTGCAGATGAGTTGAGGCGCTTTCTCATCTCTTCACGATCGTTGGATCGGGCAACAGCCACACGTGTCATTTTGCGTGATTCCACTGCTGCGAGAGGAAACTCTTCCGTAGAATATTTTTCAGCGTATGCTTCCGCTTCTTTACAATTGCTGAACGTAGCGACGATGAGATAGTGTATCGGTGAAGTTTCTGCAATTTCTTCAGCTATCACGTCTGTCTCTTCAGATTCAGGGCAAATAGCTGTTGTCTCTTGACGGGATTTTTCAGTTGAAGCTGGAAGAATTTTCTCAACAGGAACTACTGATGCACGCTGTTCACGGTTATCTGCCGGCAACGGATTTAGAATTACTGTTAAAGCTACGACAACCATCACAGCAATCATTGCAGCAATCCGGGTGAAAGTTTTGCTGATTTTAAATTGATAATAACTATTATCAGGATTAATAACTTCATCCGCTATGGATACATTATTGTCAATTACGGATTCAGTGTTGAGATGAATGGTGTGATAGCCCAACTCTTCGTATGAAGCCACATCTGATTTAGCCGGAGAAAAGATAAGATTGTTTTCTTCACCAAGTTGTAAAAATCCCAGCGAGCCAATCTTTACTAACCCTTGTGTCTTAATTATATCTTTGATTGTTGAGACGCACCGGACAATAGCATTGCGTGCATCTTCAAAAGAGATACCGGCTTTGCGCGCTATAGAATTAGCTAACAGCCCATCATCGAGTGATACAGCCTGATTGAACATCAGAGCGCGATATGAGGGGGTCAGTATCCCTTTCTCCATATCGATCTTTGCAGGTGCCGTGGTTGCAATAAACGCACCAAGCCCCGGAACAATAACACAATCGTGACGGAGCAAAAGATATTCGATATGTTGGAAAAAGAAATTCATGATGCAATAATAATACCTTATCGGTGATTTTGCGAGTGCAAAGTTAGTAAATTTTTTTATATCGATGAATCAAAAAAATATGAATTTATTTACCGCTTTTGGGGATAAAACGTTCAACGATTTGTGGGTCAGCCCCTTTGTTGATTGCAATTTTTTTATCAGCTTCCGCTTCGTCATAACGATAGTTTAGTCGATGGAGATGTCCTCTCAAAAGATAAAAAACAGGCTCCTGTGGATACTTCTCGATACTTTCTTTAATATCTCGCGAAGCGTCTGAGTATTTATCTGTTCTTATCTTCAACATGATACGCTCAGATCTGATTTCCGGCTCATCGTTTATGATTATTGCCTCATTGTAATATTTAAGAGCGTCGTCATAGTTTCCCTCCCATTCCGATATTTTCGCGAGGCCTGCAAATGCCCGGTCGTTTCGATGAAAATTTTTGGCAAGCAAAAGAAAGTCATGTCTTGCCCCGACAGTATCTTTGGCATTTATTCGCAAAAGTCCTCTCATCTGAAGAGTCCATTCTTGTATTGAATCTATGCGCAGGCTTTCTGAAAGATCTGTCATGGCACGATCGTAGTCGTTCATGAGCATAAAAGTACGAGCGCGATTATTTAATATTCCTTTTGAATCCGGTGCGATTGATAGACCAAGTGAGAAAGCTTCAAGAGCATCCTTATACTTTCCTTGTTCAGTGCGGACAACCCCGAGATTTGAGAAAAGTAAAGAATTAGTGTAGTTCGCCGGTTCCAACCTGAGAGCGGAGATTATAGTGTGTTCCGCCTGCATCCATTGTTCCTTTTTTATGAAATTGTCAGCAGAATCTACCAATGCAAGATATTTTGGGGAAGTCGCACCGATTTCAGAGGCAAAAAGGAGGGATATGGTAAAGAATAGAGAATGAAATGGTTTAAATGTTTTCATGACTAATAAACGCAAAAATCCCCGTCGATATTAAATCTGACGGGGATTTTTTTGAATTTTTAAATTTCGGAAATCGGGATTAACCGAAAAGAATCGAGGTTAATCCTTATTTATTTTGACTCACAATTCTCAACTCTACTTGCCGTTCTTATAGTTTTCAATTCCCTGATTGAGGAAGTTGATATATCCCGGCACATCTTCTTTATATACGAATGCCGGAGCAAGAGGTTTGGCATTGTTGTCTACAATCACATGGAAGGGCTGGGCGTTGGCACCGAATTTGGATCTTTGGAGATAGCTCCACTTGTCACCATAGGTGCGGAGCGTGCGCACTGTGCCGTCTTTTTCAGTCACCTTGATTGGTTCCGGAAGAGCTTTCTTTTCATCGACCATAAGAGTGATCAATACAAAATCGTTGTCGATAGAAGCTTTAACCGCAGGGTCTGTCCATACAGCCGCTTCCATCTTGCGGCAGTTTACGCATCCGTATCCGGAGAAGTCAATCAAGGCAGGTTTGCCGAGTTGCTGTGCAAGTTTCATACCTTCTTCGAAATCGTCGACCTGTGCATGCACGTCGCCTTCATAAAGAGAGAAATCCTGGGTGGACAACGGAGGCGCGAATGCACTGATGCTCTTAAGAGGTGCACCCCAGAGACCGGGAAGCATATAGACTGCGAAAGCAAAAGAGATGCAGGCAAGCATAAAGCGAGGGACGCTTACCTTTTCAACTTCGTCATCGTGCGGGAATCTTAACTTGCCGAGAAGGTAAATTCCGAGAAGAGCAAAGATCACTATCCATAAAGATACGAACACCTCGCGATCAAGAATTCTCCAACCGTATGCAAGGTCTGCAACAGAGAGGAATTTAAGTGCAAGCGCAAGCTCAAGGAACCCAAGCACTACCTTCACAGTGTTCATCCATCCTCCGCTCTTTGGCATTGATTTGAGCATAGTGGGGAACATTGCAAAGATCGAGAATGGAAGAGCAAGGGCAAGTGCGAAGCCAAACATTCCGATAGCGGGAGATATGAAGTTTGAGGTTGCGGCGGCTTCGACAAGCAGTGTGCCGATGATTGGACCGGTGCAGGAGAAAGAAACGAGCACCAAGGTAAAAGCCATGAAGAAGATGCTGAGATATCCGGTTGTGGAATCTACCTTGGAGTCCATCTTGTTTGTCCATGAAGCCGGGAGGGTAAGTTCAAATCCACCCATAAATGATATGGCAAAGACAACAAGAAGAAGGAAGAAGATGATATTGAATAATGCACTTGTGGCAAGTTCATTCAATGCCGAAGCGCCGAAAAGAGCAGTCACGATCAAACCGAGCCCGACATAAATCACAATAATCGAAAGACCATAGATCGAAGCAGTTATTACAGATTTTTTCTTGGTCTTGTTTTGCTTGAGGAAGAAGCTGACTGTCATTGGGATCATTGGCCACACACAAGGGGTTACCAAAGCGATCAGACCACCGATAAAACCCGCAATGAATATATATAGGAGGGAACGTCCTTGCTGCGACGGATTGTCGGAAAACACCTGAAGTTCCGCTTCCACGTTATCCCACCATGATTCATTGGTGGACTGCACGTTGCTTAGATTTGCATCAGGTGTCATGAATGGTTCCGATGCTTGAAGGGAATCAGTCATTTCGGCAAGAGCGGTGGCTCCGTCTTTCTGTTCTTCTTTAGCGGAAGAGGCATCCTCCTTTTCTGTAGACGCAGTTTCTGCCTTGGCAGTTACCGGGGCAGTGCCGCTGAACGAGTGAGAGGCAAACACCGGTACGCAACCGGAATCGTTGCAAGTCTGTCCTTTAAGTTCAAGATTAACAGAGAAAGACTTGTCGGTGGGTTTCAGTTTTTGAGTAAACACCACTTTGCCGGTGTAGAAGTGCTGGTCTACTTCAAAGATTTCATCAAATTCTTTGGTATAGGCTTTGTTCGCAACAGGTTTGCCATCAAGCTCGCATCCTTTGAGGTCGAAGAAGAATTCGAGAGGACTTGATCCTCCATCCGGGTTATCGATAGAAAAGAGGTGAAAACCCGGTTCGATGTTGGCTGTTGCTTCAATAGCCGGATTCATGGTGTTGTCGCCGATCAGCTTAAACGACCAATTGACACCGTCGGCGGCATATACCACCAAAGCACACAAGAGTAATCCGAGTGTGAGAAAATACTTTTTCATAGATGTTTGATAATTATAGATTTAAGTTTCACGATGGTCTCATAGATTCCGAGGAAGGATATAAAGTGGCAAAAATTGCATCTGCCACATTTTAATTTTTGACAAAATTACAAAAGGTTTTGGAAAAATCCTAATATCTTTATGTTTGAATTCTTACGAATGCGTAAAAAAGTAATATTTTTATATCAAAAAGATAAAATTGAAGAAGATGAGATGGGGAATACATGTTGTGATTGCAATTTTTTTTTTAATTTTGTAATATAATCTCAAGAATAAAACAATTTAGTCTAAACGACTAAATAGAGAACTTAAATCTAACCGCAAAATGGAAACCAATAAAAAATGTGGCGCTTCATGCGCTCCTGATAAAGATAAGACAGACATATCAGACAATATAATCCAGAAAGCCGCGCCGGATTTCAGAAGAAAACCTGACTGGCTCAAGATTAAACTTCCGCATGGATTCAAGACAAGTCAGGTGATCGGACTTCTAAATGAAAAGCATCTCCACACAATCTGTAGCAGCGGTATGTGTCCTAACCGTGCTGAATGCTGGGGCAACGGTACTGCCACCTTTATGATCGGGGGCAATATATGCACCCGCAACTGTAAATTTTGTAATGTGCCTACCGGCAAGCCGCTTCCGCTTGACGAAAAAGAGATTTACGATATTGTGGATTCTGTGAAACAATTGCAGTTGAAGCATATAGTCATAACATCCGTTGACCGCGATGATCTTCCGGATTTAGGTGCGGGGCATTGGGCAAAGATGATAAGGACATTGAAATCGGAATGTCCCGGAGTGACGATGGAGGTTCTTATCCCCGACTTTCAGGGTAGGCTTGATCTTGTAGACCTTGTGATAGCCGAGCATCCGGACGTGATTTCCCACAATATGGAAACCGTGAGAAGGCTCACGCCTGCAGTGCGTACATTTGCCACTTACGACAATTCATTGAAAGTGATACGTCACATTGCCGAAAGTGGAATCCGGTCGAAATCGGGCATTATGCTTGGTCTTGGTGAGACGCGGGAAGAGATATTGGAGACCATGGACGATCTCTTGTCAGTAGGATGTGAGGTCATGACTATCGGTCAATATCTTCAACCTACTAAAAATAATTATCCTCTTCAAGATTATGTCCATCCTGATATTTTTGCAGAATATGGCAGAATCGGGAAGGAGAAGGGGTTTCGACATATCGAAAGCAGTCCTATGGTGCGTTCAAGTTTTCATGCGGAACGTCACGTCCATTAAAAGTAAACATACTCTATAAATGCTATCATAATGGTGGACAATATTAAACTCGAGGTCCGTGATCTCGGAAGAATGCGTTATGGCGATGCGTGGACGCTTCAGCACAGCCTTTTTGATTCGATGGTAAAGAAGAAACGAGAGGGAGAGAAGCCTGTGAAGGAATACCTCCTTCTTGTGGAGCATTATCCTGTGGTGACACTTGGTAAACATGCCCATGAAACCAATCTTCTGATTCCGGAAAACCTGATGCTTTCACGGGGAGTGGAATGCTTTCATGTAGAGAGGGGGGGCGACGTGACATATCATGGACCGGGGCAGCTTGTGGCATATCCTCTCCTTGACCTTGAGAGACATCATCTCGGTGTCAAGGATTATGTGTCGCTGCTTGAGGAAAGTGTGATACGCACGCTTGCTCTTTATGATATAAAGGGAGAGAGGGTGGACGGCGCTTCAGGGGTATGGATAGGGAAAGGAACTTCGGAGGAGAGAAAAATTTGTGCCCTTGGTGTGAAGTGCTCGAGATTTTGTACAATGCACGGCCTTGCCTTGAATGTCAATACGGATCTAAACGGGTTCTCAATAATAAATCCCTGCGGATTTGTCGATAAGGGTGTTACCTCAATGGCTCGAGAAATCGGCAGGGAGATTGATTTTGAAGAGGTGAAACGTCAGTTTTCAGACATCTTCCTCAGCCTCATATTCCCTCTCTAAAAATTTCTTTACTTCCTGGAATAGTTTAGATGCGAATACGAAGTCGTTGAGGGATTGGCTCTTGCTTTTGAATATTGTTTTGTCTGTGCCTATCCAATCGCAGTGCCCTTTATTGATAAAAACAATTTTCTCACCGATCCCTAACACAGAGTTCATGTCATGGGTATTGATTATGGTCGTTATTCCATACTCATGAGTAATGTCGCTAAGCAATTCATCAATAAGAATTGAGGTGCGAGGATCAAGGCCGGAGTTTGGTTCGTCGCAGAAAAGGTATTTGGGGTTTAATGCTATGGCTCTCGCGATAGCTACACGCTTCTGCATACCGCCCGAAATCTCGGAAGGATATTTGTCGTCGGCATTCGTGAGCCCAACACGTTTGATACAGAAATGTGCCCTTTCAAGCTGTTCTTCATGACTCATCGGACTGAACATTTTTAGCGGGAACATTACATTCCCAAGCACGGTTTCGTTGTCGAAGAGGGCGGATCCTTGGAAAAGGACTCCGATTTCAGTTCTCAGGGCTCTTTTCTGTTGTTCCGACATCTCGCGGAATTTGCGACCGTCATACAGTATAGAGCCTTCTTCCGGAGTTAACAGCCCGATAAGACATTTCATGAACACGGTCTTTCCGGAGCCGCTTTGTCCGATTATAAGGTTTGTTTTTCCGGTGTCGAAAGTTGCCGAGATATCATATAGGATACGTTGCCCGTCAAACCATTTCGATATATTTTTAGCTTCAATCATTTTTTTTGTCTTTTGGTGTTTGGCAGATGGTTGTGCTCACTTCGTTCTCACCACTCATAAGATTGGTTTGTATTTGTCGTAAGATTCCAAATGAACCAAAGATTCTTGATTAATAATCCGGATTATTGCAACAGCATCTTTGTCAGCAAGACATCTGCAAGAAGGATTATAATTGAACTCGAAACGACAGCATTTGTACTTGCCTTGCCAACTTCAAGGGAACCTCCTTTTACAAAATAACCGAAAAAGGAAGCCACGCTTGAGATTATAAAAGCAAACACTATAGTTTTGATTATACCATACCATACATACCATTCATTAAAGAATGATTGTATGCCGAATACATAATTTTCAACGGATATCATCGAAGTGAACTCTGAAATGAACCATCCGCCGAGTAGCCCCATAAACATGGAGAGTACACACAACACGGGAACGAACAAAACAAACCCCACAATTTTAGGCAATACTATGAAGTTTGCGGAATTGATTCCCATAATGTCGATGGCATCTATTTGTTCAGTCACCCTCATTGTCCCTATTTCCGATGCGATATTGCTTCCCACTTTTCCGGCAAGAATAAGGCTCATGATTGAAGATGAGAACTCAAGAAGAAGGATTTCTCTCGTCGCAAGTCCGGTGGAGTAAGACGGGATTAGTGGTGACACAGTATTGATCACCATCTGTATGGTGATCACTGCTCCGATAACTAGAGAGATGATTATGACAAGGGGTATTGAGTCTACCCCAAGTTTGCTGATTTCCAATACAAGACGTTGGAAAAAAACTTTCCATTTTTCAGGCTTCCTGAACACCTGACCCATAAAAAGGCAATAGCGTCCGAAGGAGGCAATAGAAGAAACAATCATACTTTAAATTTAGATATAATTTCATTTTCCGGAGAGAAGGAAATGGAAAGGAAGAACCTTTTACATTGCAAAATTAATAAAAATAATCCAAAATGAGTTGCAATAAGAAAAAGTGGATAAATATTCGGTCATTCAGATAACTTTATTAACACACTGTCGCAGGGGGAAAGTTTGGTGTGTTGATGTTTTTTTCGTAATTTTGTCGGTCGAAGGTCTTTGGTCTTTGGTCGGAGGTCTTTGGTCTCTACAACCTTAATAATTTAATTCAACTTTCGCTTGCGAAAGTTGAGGGTTATGAAGTTAATAGGTTAAAAGGTTAATCTCCAATTGTGGATAGATATCCGGTTTTCTTAAGCATTATGTATAAATATACCCTTTAACTTCTTAACCTTCAAGCCTTAAGGGAGCTCGCGAAACTTAAATAATTTAGATTTATCATGTTGGTGATCGGCATAGCCGGAGGAACTGGTTCCGGCAAAACAACAGTAGTAAGAAAAATAATAGAGTCGCTTCCTAAAGATGAAGTGGCTGTGCTTCCGCAGGATTCTTATTATAAGGATAATGCCCATATCCCTCTCGAAGAGAGGCTAAAGATGAACTATGATGAACCGGCGTCGATAGAATGGACTCTTTTGTGTCAGCATCTTAAAGCTTTGAAAAACGGAGAGACCATAGAGATGCCGACCTATGACTTTATCACATGCTCCCGTTTGAAAGAGTCTGTAACTGTCAAGCCGAGAGAAGTGGTAGTGGTGGAGGGCATCCTCGTATTGACCGACAAGGAGCTCCGCGACATGATGGATGTCAAGGTTTTTGTAGATGCTGATGCCGACGAAAGATTGATCAGGGTAATTTTGCGAGACTGTGTGGAACGCAACAGAACCCCTCAGATGGTGATAGACAGATATCGGGAGATGCTGAAGCCTATGCATGAATTATATATTGAACCGTCGAAACGCTATGCGGATCTTATTGTGCCTCAAGGTGGCAACAATAATGTGGCAATCAAGTTGCTTACGGATTATATCCGTTCTCTACTACCAATCGGTTCAAAATAAAAAGCTATGAAAATATTTTCATTCAAAAAGAAAGATAAGGGTGCCCTTACTCCTGAAGAGGAGAAAGTGGCAAAGGAGATGGAGACAGCACCTGAGCCCGATATGCTTGAGAAAGATATCACGGAAGTGATGACTGAGAAACAAGATGGAATGGAGTCTTTGGAAGCTATAAGCATTGAAGAACCTGAGACCGGAATCCTCCAGACAGATAATCTTGTCAAAAAGTATGGCAAGCGTACGGTTGCAAACCATGTGTCGATCAATGTCCGTCAAGGGGAGATCGTAGGTCTTTTGGGTCCGAATGGTGCCGGGAAAACCACAACTTTCTATATGACCACAGGTCTCATCTCTCCGAATGAGGGAAGAATCTTTCTAAATAATGTTGACATTACCGGTTATCCGGTCTATAAACGCGCACAGCTCGGCATTGGATATCTTGCCCAGGAAGCTTCCGTGTTCCGGAAACTTAGTGTGGAAGACAATATCCGAGCCGTTCTTGAGATGACTCCTACCACAGAAGAATATCAGAAAGAAAAACTGGAAAGCCTGATAGCGGAATTCCGTCTTGGAAAGGTCAGGAAGAATTTGGGCGATCAGCTGTCGGGTGGAGAACGCCGACGCACAGAGATTGCCAGATGCCTCGCCATTAATCCTAAATTTATCATGCTCGACGAACCGTTTGCCGGTGTCGATCCTATAGCAGTGGAGGATATTCAGGAGATTGTTTATAAATTAAAATCCAAAAATATAGGAATCCTTATAACTGACCATAATGCGCCGGAGACGTTGAGCATCACCGACCGCGCATATCTGCTTTTTGAAGGAAAGATACTGTTTCAGGGCACAAGTGAACAGCTTGCGGAGAATCCTGTGGTGCGTGAGAAATATCTTGGTCGCAACTTTGTATTCAGAAGAAAGAAATTTGATGTCTGATTTCAATTATTCAACTTTCGCATGCGAAAGTTGAGGGTTATGGGGTTATAAGGTTAAAAGGTTAATCTATAATTGTGGGTAGATTTCAGTTTTTCTTAAGGATCATGTATAAATATAACCTCTTAACCTTCAAATTCTAAGTGAGCCTGCGAAACTTAAATTAATTATTCGATGTCTGATTATAGTAGGAGCATAAGGGAGAATACCGGACTTCGCCTGATGGTGTTGTTTGGTTCATTTTGTGTGTTGCTCAGCCTGGCAAGTGTTGTTTTCCTTCTTTTATCTCGGTGGGAGAGTATAGGGGAGAGGAATGCCCTGCTTATGTCGTCGGCGTTTCAATGTGTGTTTGCATTCTGTCTGCCGGCGACGTTTTGTGGGATGTTTGCGTCGAAGAATCCCGGGGAATGGCTTGGTCTTACGGCGCCTCCACAGATGAAGGCTGTCATAGGTGTCCTCATATTATATGTGCTTGTTCTCCCCGCAATGAACCAGTTGATAGCATGGAATGCTGCTATTCGTCTTCCTGATTGGGCGAGCGGGTTTGAGGCGAGTCTCAGGGAGATGGAAGACGCAGCGGCTGAAACAACAAATAAGATACTTGCATTTACCGGGATCGGAGGGATGCTTGCCACAATAGGGGTAGTGGGGTTGCTGACCGGTTTTTCGGAGGAATTGTTTTTCCGTGGAGCTTTGCAGAAAGTGTTCGCCCAATCGCGCATGAGAGAATGGTTGGCTATCTGGGGGGCGGCTTTCATATTCAGTGCAGTACATTTCCAATTTTTTGGTTTCTTTCCGAGGTTGTTGATGGGAGCCATGTTCGGGTATTTGTATGTATGGTCAAAATCCCTGTGGTTGCCGATATTTGCCCACGCATTGAATAATTCTATTGTAGTCGCCACGTCTCATGTTTTGGAGGGAGAGACACTCGAGGCAGCTGTTGAAGGGAGTCAGGGGACAGGGATAGATTCATTCGGTATAGCTGCAGATGGGGAGATTCCTTGGGGTGCTATAGCGAGCGCGTTAGCGACGGCTATATTCCTGTATCGATTCAGGGAGTATTTCTTTTGCTGTCGCAAAACGGTTGATTAAGGTAGGGACGCGATATATCGCGTCCGCAGTGCTCATAATATGCGCTTATACCATAAAACTTGCATAACGATTATAACAATGGTTTTAATTTTGGGGATAAAATCGTAATAGTCGGAATATTATTTAGTTGTGTTCGGAATTTTCTGAAAAAATTTAAGTCTCTCTTAGCAAGAGACACTTAATGCTTTTACTACATTAATATACAATTAGATACAAATCCCTTATTTAAACAAAACTGACATCTGTCTGCAAATTGACAATTTTACTGTATCTTACACAGTATTTGAAGCATTAAAACAAGGGATTTTTTAATATATTATAAATATTTATGAATTAACTACTTACAAATATGCCTAAAAACAACACACATTATAATATTCCTATAAAAATACTGATTCGGATAAAATAAATCTATATTTATAAAACTGATTATCCGAAACTTATAATTTTTATTAAAATAAAATCAAAATTATTTAAGATTTTTTATTGGAATATTACAAATTATGACTACCTTTGCAACATTAAGTCTCTCTTGCTAAGAGACACTTAAAAAATTGCCTTAAAATTTGAATTTTTTAGAGATAAATTATACTTGTTTTTATTTAACTTTTAACGTATGAATAAGAAATTCTTATTTAGCGCAGCGCTTGTCAGCATATTGGGCTTTGGAAGCTGCGTAGACAACAACGAGTCACCCTCGGTGACTAACATTCGTGAGGCGAAAGCAGAACAGTTGAAGGCACTTGCCGCCGTGGAAAACGCCAATGCACAGGCAACTTTGATTGCTGCGAATGCAGAAGCAAAAGCCAAAGAGGCACAGGCTGCTTACTTTGAGGCACAGGCTGCCTTTGAACAAGCAAGAGCAGAATATCAGGCTGCACTTACAGAACAGGCAAAGGCAGAGGCAGAAGAGGCAATGGCTCGTGCAGAAGTTGAGAAACAAAAAGCGGCAAACGAACTTCAGACACTTGCCGGTGAATTGGAGATCGCTCTTCTTAACCAGAAAACACAATTGATTTATGCTCAGAAACAGTATGAGAATGCAATCAAGAATTCAGAGGCGGATAAAGCAGCTGAACTTCAGGAACTTCTCAACCAATATAACCAATATTCTCAGAGCTTGCTGAATGCAAGAGAAATGCTTGCATATGATAAGATTCAGCTTGCACAATTGAAGGCGGGACTTATCGATGCTGCTGAGTCTAATCAGAAGACAATTGCTCAGAACAATAAGGAAATTGCAGATCTTCAAGCAGAAATCCCCGGATGGCAAGCTTATATCGATACATATAAGAAATACTCAAACACTGCCGAAGCTAAAGCTGCATATCAGGAAGCTCAACTTGCACTTGTCGATTTGCAAAAGGCTTGTGATGCTGCATCTACTACTTCTGACAAAGCTAATCAAGCTTTGTCGAAAGCATATGGTATCCTTAACAGCTCAGCTTATAAGATTGCTATTGAGTATTTCACAAACTGGAATTACAATGTAATAAATAATATTTCTATTTCTCAAAATTGGGAATATGAAAATGGCAGACCATCGGCAGAATATAGTAATTATTGCGCCGTGGTTTACGATGAAAATTGGAACCCATCTTACATACCTTTGTTCACTGGTGCTGAAGAAGAATATAAAAATATTGAATATACATTGAATGAAACCCAGAGACCATCAGTAAGTGGATACTATCAATATAACTCTTTTTATAATCTAATTGATGGTGGTTTTGATGCATATTTCAAAGCGGTAGAAGCCTCTATCAAGGCTAATCAAGAGAAGAATCTTGCTGATGCACAAGCAGCTTATAAAACAGCATCAGACAATGTAACGGCGGCTACGACTGACCTCGCCAATAAGACAAAAGCTTATAACGATGCCAAAGCTATTGTTGAGAAGGCTGGAGATGATGCAACAGCAGCACAGATTCAGGCAATGTATGATGCTGAGAATGCCAAGAATATTGCTGAGGTTACACTTTCTGATGCAGAAACAGCACAGGATAATGCGTTAACAAATCAAAATGTATCTGAAGATAATCTTGCAAGTGTCAAAGAGCAATTGGCAGAAAATAAAGCTAAATATGAAATTCTTGCAGCTAATGCCGAGAAAAATACAGAAAATGTTAAGGCCTATAATGATGCTTCTCTTGCTTATGCAAATGCATTTATTGAGTATAGGAAGGCAAATGTTGCTTATGACGAAAAATCCAACGAAAGTTGGGCATTATGGCAAATTTTAAATGACAGCCAAAATGTTGATAGTACAATTGCATCATATCAAGCAAATATTGACTATGCAAGTGATCGCATAGCATCTCTTGAAAAAGAGAATAAAAAGCTTGAGAATGTAGATCCTAATCAGGAACAGGCTGTTACTAATCTTGAGGCTCGTATCGCTGATCAGGAATATCAGATTGAAACTCTTGAAAAACAGGTTGAGATTGCTAAGGGCAAGCTTGATGCTGCAATGGCAGAGGAGGAAACTCCTGCTGAATAATTAGTCCAATAGAAACGGCAAACAATTTAAAAGTAAAGACATGAAATTATATAAGCTTTTAATTTCAGCCGTTCTACCCATGATGTCTCTTACCGCAGTCGCTCAACAGAGCGACAACACTCCCCAGAAGGGTGATTTCACTGTGGCGGCTACGGTAGGATATAACAGTTTCACAAATGTCACTGCCCAACCGGGCAACCTTTCCAACTATGAGGCATCCGCTCTGACAAGCCTCTGGAGCGATAAAAAACTCATGGTCGGAATCGAGGGAGGTTACTTCTTCGCTGACAAATGGAAACTTAATTTGGGAGGCGGACTGAACTTCACCCACAATCCGGGTTATGGTGACCTTCCCGGTACCATAGATGGAACCACGGGTGACGACACTTTGGGAGAGATTCCCAACTACCGTGCTGTAGCAAGCCAGTATTCCTGCACTTATCAGGTATATACAGGTGTTGACCGCTACTTCGGTATCTCAGGAGTTGAAAACCTCATGTGCTACACGGGTATCCGTGCCGGTTTCTCCTACGCTCTCAACGAACAGAAATATGACGAATGGACTTCCATGGGTAAGTCGGTAGGCGAAGCCTGGAATCTTCGTGGTGGCATTATTTGTGGTGTAGACTACTATGTACTTCCCGCGATGTATGTAGGCGTTTCAGTGGAGGCGTTCCAATACACCTACAATATGACTACTTATCGTCCTCAGGAGGGTCTTGCCTCACTGCAGGCAGACAGCCATAATTTCTCAATATTGGCTGCCCCGACCATCAAACTTGGTTTCAAGTTCTGATCAATCAGACTTAATTAGAAATAGCTCAAGATCAAAAATCTTGGGCTATTTTTGTCTTTGCCATTATCTTTTGATGTGCTCACTTTGTTCGCGCCACAATCAAGATTGGACGGTTTTTGTTATTAGCGGATGGTTAGGGGCATTGTATGGACATTGCGGACGCGATATATCGATGGATGGACACTGCGGACTATTGACACTGCGGACGCGATATATCGCGTCCCTACGTCAGGTTGATGTATACTTAAACTATAAACCATAAACTATATTTTTGTCGGGGAATTTTATTATATTTGCATTTCGGAATTGCGAGGCATGGGAGCTTCGCATTAAAGCATCGCTATGGCAAAGAAATCTACCGGTCCCTCTTTTCGGGAGGTGATGACCTCAATAAAGAAACATCAGTTCTCACCCGTCTATATCCTTATGGGGGAGGAGGCGTATTATATCGATGAACTCACTCGAGCTTTGGAGAATAATGTGGTCAGTGAGGATGACCGCGATTTCAACTCCATAGTTTATTATGGGGCTGATTCTGACATAGGTAGCGTGATTGCCAGTGCTCAGCAATATCCGGTGATGGCAGAGCGTCAGCTCGTGGTTCTGAAAGAAGCGCAGACGATGGCTAATGCCAAATCGCAGCTCGAAAAGTTGTCTTCCTACGTGGCAAGACCTAACCAGACGACAGTGCTTGTAGTGGTCTATAAAGGTGACGCCCTCTCCTCTACATCCCAACTGTTAAAGATGGCGAAGGATGCGGAGTGTGTGGTCTTCAGGAGTGATAAATTGCGAGATTATCAGTTGGCTGGACCTATAATGGATTATTGTGCCTCCAAAAAGGTGGGGATAGACGACAAGGCGATCTCCCTACTTTGTGATTACATCGGGAATCCACTCAGCAAATTGTTTGGTGAAATCGATAAACTGATTGTCGCAGCAGGAAAAGATATGCAGAGGATAACTCCGGAACTCATTGAGAGGAATATCGGTATTTCGAAAGATTTCAACACATTTGAGTTGGTGAAGGCACTCGCAAGGAAAGACTATCCCAAATCTATGATGATAGTGGATTATTTTTCAAAAAATCCTAAGCAGAATCCCGGGGTTATGATAGTAGCCACTCTTTTCAGTTATTTCTCGAAATTATTTATTGCCACAGTGACACGCGACAAGAGTGACGCATCGTTGATGGCTGCGCTTGAACTTAAATCTACGTATGCTCTCAAGGATTATCGTGACGGACTGCAGTTTTATAATGCAAAAATGGCACTTGGCGCCATTCATGCATTGCGAGAATATGATGCGCAAAGCAAAGGGATTGGTTCCACTCAGAATGAATATGAACTTCTGAAGGAACTGATCTTTAAGATATTTACCGCTAATTGATTTGGTCGTTGGTCTTTGGTCTTTGGTCGTGGGTTTATAGTTTATGGTTTATAGTTTAAGAATAAATTGAAACAGACGCCAAACTGCCGTAGGGACGCGATATATCGCGTCCGCCGTGTCCGAAGACCGAAGACCGAAGACAAACAACCGACAACATGATATATTACTTTTCAGGGACGGGAAACTCCCGTTTCGCTGCCAATTATCTTTCCAGATCGCTCAGCGAAAATCTTAAATTTATTCCGGATACGGATGCTGTAGATGAAATCCTCATCGGGGAATCAATAGGGTTCGTGTTTCCCGTGTATTCATGGGGTGTGCCGCCGCTTGTATTGGATTTTGTGGCAAATCTGCCTGAAAAATTCTGGAATGAGGTCAGGACCACGCAAACTCCGGTCTGGTGTGTCTTGACTTGTGGTGACGAAGTTGCATTGGCTCCGGAAATGTTTGAAAAGGTCTTGTCTAAAAAGGGGGTAAGAGCCGAATCGATATGGAGTGTGATAATGCCGAACAATTATGTGCTCTTACCCGGATTTGATGTTGATTCCAAAGAATTGGAACAAAAGAAACTGGCTGATGCTCCTGCAAGGTTGAAAGAGATAAGCCGGGGAATACTTCAGCACCGAAAGGTGGTGGATGTGGTCAGAGGTGGATCACCTGGCATAAAAACAAAGATGGTTTATCCGCTTTTCAAAAGGTGGGGTATTTCCCCGAAGAAGTGGCACTCCACATCCGCTTGTGTAGGGTGTGGAATATGTGCAGGGAGTTGTCCATTGAACAATATAGTTATGTCAGATGGTGTGCCTAAGTGGGGAGATAAGTGTTGCTCTTGTCTCGCATGTTATCACAGTTGTCCGCGCCATGCTGTGGAGTATGGTAAAATCACAGGTAAGAAAGGTCAGTACTTCTTCAAATAGACCTCTATAAATAGCTGGAATTAGAAAAATTTGGTGACGGTATTGTCGTAGGAGTGAGCCACAGGTCCGTTGCCGAGATCCACGAGGGAATAGGCGGGTTGTCCGTTTTCAGAAAAGAAAATTATGGCATTACCGAAAGCCTTCCCTTTAAAATCCTTTCCATCGACAGATGCTTTCCACACGTCATTTTCACATATTGCATTTAATTGACGGCTTTGGAAATTCGCAATTTTATAGACCCCTGCTTTGGGAAGTTTGGTTTTGGAGGAAATTACCAATTCCGACAGATAGCCTCGGAGTCCCGGAGAGTATTCGATCATGTGCCAACCGTTGTTGGATTCGAGAGATTTGAAGACCATCCCAGGGGCTATCGTCACTTCTTCATTTTTAGAATTGAGAGAGACATATCCTTTAGCGTTGGGGGTGTCGAACACTTTCGCCGGCTTGTTGACAACTACATAGTTGTCTGCAAAAGCTGTTGAAGCTGATGCAGAAAATATGAAAGCGGCAGAGAGGAATAATTTCAATATTTTTTTCATAACTTTTTAATCTAAGGATTCGCTTGTTCTAAATTTTATTTGCAAAAATAATGAAAATTTATGTTAATAATTTCAATTCTAAAAAATAGACCTTTAAAAGGGAAAAATGTTACAACAAAATATAAAGCCGCGGCTATGTAGCCACGGCTTTTATGGTTTATGGGATGTGCGCTGCGGACGCGATATATCGCGTCCCTACCGTAAACGATAATGCATTAAAGATGTAGGAGATCGATGATCTTGTCGGTCGCTGCTGCCAACCCATCGGTGTCTTTACCACCTGCCTGGGCGAAGAATGGTTGACCACCGCCGCCGCCTTTTATAAGTTTTGCAGCCTCGCGTACGATATTCGAAGCATTGTAGCCTTCCTTGACGATATCGTCGGTAAGCATGAGAGTCAGCATCGGTTTGTCGGCGTTGAGTGTCGCCCCGATGAAGACTGTATGTTCTGGTGAGTTCTTACGGATTGTAAATGCCACGTTTTTCACAACCTCGGGCAATCTCGGACCTTTAAGGAGGCAAACCTTAATGCCGTTCTTGACAGCGGCGCGAGTAAGAAGATCGCTTGCAATATTACGAGTGCGCTCTTCCATATAGTCTTCTACCTGTTTGCGGAGATCGGAGTTTTCCTTGATTGCCTTTTCGACAGCTACCTTAATATTGGAAGCATTGCCGAGGAACGATGAAATGTCAGTCATTGTGTCTTGCAACGTGTCAAGCATGTTTTCAACACCGCTTGCAGTGTATGCCTCGATACGGCGTATGCCGGCTGCAATTGAACTTTCAGACATGATTCTCACCATACCGATGTTGCCTGTGTTGGCTACGTGTGTGCCGCCACAGAGCTCAACTGAAGAACCATACTTAACCACGCGAACCTTATCTCCATACTTCTCGCCAAATAGAGCCATCGCTCCGAGTTTGCGTGCCTCTTCGATAGGCATTTCGCGAGCCTCTTCGAGTGGCATAGCCTTACGGATACGCTTGTTGACAATATGCTCCACTTTTCTCAACTCTTCAGGAGTCACTTTCTGGAAGTGAGAGAAGTCAAAACGAAGAGATTCCGGAGACACGTATGAACCTTTCTGCTCCACATGGTTGCCAAGCACTTCTCTCAAAGCTTCATGAAGAAGGTGGGTTGCAGAGTGGTTTGCAGAAGTAGCCATGCGTGCTTCCTCATCGATATTGGCAACAAATTCTTCTGTCGGATCGGAGGGGAGTTTGTGGGTGAGATGTACTCCGATATTGTTTTCCTTCTTGGTGTCGAAAACCTCAATCACTTCGCCGGAAGCGGAAGTGATTGAGCCACGATCGCCTACCTGACCACCCATCTCGGCATAGAAAGGAGTCTTTGAAAGGATTATCTGATAGAATTCCTTGCCCTTCTGTTTCACCTTGCGGTATCTGAGAATCTGAGTAGGTGTTGAAGTCTCGTCATATCCCACAAATTCCTGTTCCCCGTCGTTGACGACAGTCCAGTCGCCGGTTTCCATAGCAGCTGCATTGCGGGCACGGGTTTTCTGTTTGAGCATCTCTTCATCGAATTCCTTCTGGTCGAGAGTCATGCCATTTTCACGGAGAATGAGTTCGGTGAGGTCGAGAGGGAAGCCGTAGGTGTCGTAAAGCACGAATGCATCCTTACCGGAGATGACATTTTTCCCTTCCCCCTTGGCTTTCTCCATGAGGGAATCGAGGAGCTTGATGCCGTTGTCGAGGGTACGTAGGAAAGATTCCTCCTCTTCCTTGATAACTTTCTTGATGAGGTCTTTCTGAGCCTTAAGTTCAGGATAGCTGTCGCCCATCTGCTCCACGAGCTTATCTACGAGAAGATAAAGGAAAGCCTCCTTTCTGTCAAGGAAAGTGTAGGCATAACGGACAGCACGGCGGAGGATTCTGCGGATCACGTAGCCTGCCTTTGCGTTGGAGGGTAGTTGTGAATCAGCTATAGAGAAAGAGATGGTGCGGAGGTGGTCGGCAACAACGCGCATAGCCACGTCGACCTTTTCATTCTCTCCATATTTCAACCCTGTGATATCAGAAATAACAGATATAATGGGTGTGAAAACATCGGTATCATAATTTGATTTCTTACCTTGAAGAGCCATGCACAGGCGCTCGAATCCCATGCCGGTGTCGATCACTTTAGCCGGGAGGGGTTCGAGAGATCCATCGGCTTTCCTGTTGTATTGCATGAAAACGAGGTTCCATATCTCGATCACCTGTGGATTGTCTTTGTTTACGAGCGAAGCACCGTCGACAGCGGCACGTTCTTCATCCGAACGGAGATCGATGTGGATCTCGCTGCAAGGGCCGCAAGGACCTGTATCGCCCATTTCCCAGAAATTATCGTGGCGGTTGCCGTTTATAATATGAGAAGCCGGAAGGTGCTGTTCCCAATAACCGGCAGCCTCGTTGTCGCGCTCTAGACCTTCTGGAGCGTAACCCTCGAACACTGTGGCGTATAGGCGGTTTTTGTCAAGTTTGAGAACGTCAACAAGATATTCCCAAGCCCAATCGATTGCCTCTTTCTTGAAGTAATCTCCAAACGACCAGTTGCCGAGCATTTCGAACATAGTGTGGTGATAGGTGTCGTGGCCCACCTCTTCAAGGTCGTTGTGTTTGCCGGACACGCGAAGACATTTCTGGCTGTCTGCCACACGTTTGTTGGTGGCGGGGCGGTTGCCCAGGATAATGTCTTTGAATTGATTCATGCCGGCATTCGTAAACATGAGTGTCGGGTCATCTTTTATTACCATTGGTGCCGAAGGCACTATCTGATGTCCTCTTTCACGAAAAAAAGACTTAAACGATTCTCTGATTTCGTTAGCTGTCATTTTAAATATGATATTTTATTTGGTTGCAAAATTATTTAAAATTCATTAATTTTGCAACTACATCCGCGATAATCAACGTCATTAACAAGAAAGAAATTGTCGAAAAACATATATTATAGATATAATCCGGAGACAGATAACTTCGAAAGAATCTATCCGTCTGTGAAGATGCGCATTGCAGCCTGGGGCAAAACCTGGACAATTGCCTTCTTGCTCGCAGTCGTTATGTTTTTTGTGGTTTTTTATTGTTTTGATTCCCCTACAGAAAAGAATCTTCGTGCAGAAAACGCGCAGTTGCGTGCCCAATACGGCATTTTAAACCGGAGGCTTGACAATTCACTGAAGGTTATGGACCATATCCGCGATCGTGATGACAATTTTTATAGAGTGATGATGCAGATGGATCCTATGCGCCAGACGCAACGTCATGCCGGGCTGGACAATGAGGAACGATACAGGGAACTTCAGAAGATGTCGGATGCTAACCTTGTGACAGAAGTGACAAGAAGGATGGATCTTTTGGAACGACAGCTGTTTGCACAGGTCCAAAGCTTTGATCAGTTGAGGGTGTCGGTTGGACAGCAGCAGGATAAGTTGGCTCATATCCCGTCAGTGCTTCCCATCCATGTAAAAGATTTTACCATGTCGTCGGGTTATGGCTACCGGCGAGATCCAATCTATGGCTCTTCTAAATTTCATGAGGGTCTTGATTTTGCCGCCCCCACCGGCACATCTGTTTTCGCTACCGCCGACGGTGAGGTTCAGACCGCGAAAAGAGAAGTTGGGTATGGCAATTGTATTGATATTGACCATGGATACAACTATCTGAGCAAATATGCCCATTTGAGTGAAATCCTTGTAAAGGAGGGGGATAAGGTGAAACGCGGGCAATTGATCGGGCGTGTCGGTTCTACAGGAAAGTCCACCGGCCCGCATCTTCATTATGAGGTGCGTTTTAAAGGTGAACCGCAGAATCCTGTAAATTATTATTTCATGGATCTCACGCCTCAGGAATATGCAGACATGATTCAACTTGCCGATAATGCAGGGCATGTGATGGATTGAGATTCAACTTTCGCAAAGCGAAAGTTGAGGGTTAAAGGGTTAAAGGGTTAAAGGGTTAAAGGGTTAAAGGGTTAAAGGGTTAAAGGGTTAAAGGGTTAAAGGGTTAAAGGGT
>CAMTMX010000002.1 GCA_947073495.1 uncultured Porphyromonadaceae bacterium | reverse complement strand
AAATGCTCATGGTGGCAGCTGTGGTGTTGACGCTCCGAAAACTCACCTCTGTTAACAATAATTTTTAAACAACCTCTTATTATTCCATTTGTGTCATTGTTTCTGACTTTTGTCGCATGTCAAGATGAAATTCCATTGCCATCCCAAATAATATGATGGAGAATTTGATGATGCATTTTATTCCACTGATGATGCATGGATAATTGATGATCTAAATTTCAACGGAGTACTCAACATCCATCTCTAAACATATATCCAAAATACTTACCGAAACAATCCACGTATAAAATAAAAGACTATGAGACTAACTGTTTTTACATTCATTTCAATAATGGCATTTCTCGGAAGCTTAGGATTCATTACGTCATGCTCTTCCGAAAATGACAATCCGGATACAGATCAGAAACTGATCGCATCTGAAAGGAAGTCGATACAGATGACTGCACAGACACGTGCGACTGCCGAAAATCTTAAGAATTTCTACACGTCATTCACAGCTGAAGCTGTGAAAAATGCACTTGAATCAGACAGTCAGGATAAAAACATAATTATCTCGCCATTATCTGTATCAATGATGCTGGGAATGGTGGCAAATGGCGTTGACCAAGAGGTACAGCAAGAAATAGTCTCATATCTCGGATGTGAGAATCTGTCATCTCTAAATTCCCTGTGTGCTCAATTTATCGAAGAACTTCCCCTTGCTGACGAACTCTCTTCATGCTCTATCGCAAATTCTTTCTGGATCAATAATCCGCTTACGGCAAAGCAAGAATTTCAATCCCTTCTGACCGATTATTATACTGCGGGGATACACAATGAAAATTTTTCAGGGCAAGAATCCGAAACCGTAAAAAAAATAAATTCATGGTGTCATAACCACACGAATGGACAGATCCCGAATATTATTGACCACATAAATCCATTAACCGCAGCAATCGCACTGAACTCTATATATTTCAATTCGCCGTGGTCTGCCAACTTGTTTACAAAGAAGAATACTAAAAAAGATTCATTCAAAGGGGAAAACGGCAATAAAACAGTTGACATGATGGTGTCCGAACCATCAGTTCTCTCTTGTTGTGAGAATGATAATTTTGAAGCTGTATTTCTTGAATTCGGAAATTCTGCATTCGGTATGTGGGTGGTGATGCCCAAGCCGGGGATTCCTACAATAAACGTTGTGGATATATTAGCCAAAAAGAATCTCGATGTTCTTAATGAATCCTCATTTAAAGATACTTTTATAGTCGAATTCCCCAAAATTAATCTTGTCTCATCCCTATCATTGAATTCCATTCTCAAGAGAAGTGGACTTTCCAAAATATCAGGAGTTATCACCGCGACATTTGCAAATGAAGAATTTGAGGCTTTCCTTGATATGCAACACGCCACATCCTTGAAACTTGACGAAAAAGGTGCTGAGATTGCAAGTGCCTCCAAAGGAGATTTTATCTTTGGATTCGGTGGTTCCGACTCTGAAAATCCAAGTGTTTTCAAAGTCAACAGACCGTTCTTCTTTTTTATTACTGAATTTAGCACAAATGCATGTATTCTATCCGGTTATATTTCCGAGCCTTAGATAATAGCTATCCTTGGACAAATGAAATCATCAAAACGGAAACAACATCCAGCATATCCATGAATTGGGGATATTCAGGATCATACGATAATATTTTTTACAGTCCATATGATACCGATTGGAATGCGGGAGGACATAATTTCAATCTTGATCATAGTATACTTATCAGATCTGACATTCAATAATCATTTAAATATCATCCCATTATGAAGAAAATAAATCTAATCATCAGTAGCTGCATGATTGTTCTCGGAGCATTCATACCAATAGCATGTTCTTCAGATTCCATTGATAATGGTCCAGATAACGTAACCCCGAATGAACGGGTAGACATACAGCTATCTTCCGAAACCCGTGCTGCCGCACGATCCCTTATGGATTTCTATATCGGGTTCACCACCGATGCCGCTAATTTTGTTGATAATGATGCAAGTTTCACATCAAAAAACTTCTCCGTATCACCTCTATCGGCATCTATGGTGCTCGCAATGATTGCCAACGGCACAGATCAGGAAGTGCAAACGAAAATCGCGGGATATCTCGGCACAAGCGACATAAACGCATTGAATGAACTCGCCGAAATACTACTCACCGAATTACCCAAACTTGATAACCAGACTGAATTGAAACTTGCAAATTCAATATGGGTAAACAATCAATTCAAACTTACGGACTCATTCTCTTCCCTAATGAATAAGGAGTATGAGGCAATAATCAGCTACAATGATTTTAAGGGGAATATAAACAAGGTGATAAAAGACATCAACAAATGGTGTTCCACACAGACTGCCGGACTTATTCCCGAATTTATTAAGCAGCTTGACCCTGCCACGCTTGCAGTATTCCTGAATGCCGTATATTTCAAAGGATTATGGAAAGAGGGAACATTCCTTGAGGAGAACACCAAGAAACAGATTTTCAACGGAAGCAACGGACCTGCCCAGGTGGATATGATGCATGCATATTCCGCCAACAGACTATATGCCGACGACGGAAATTTCAAAATGTTCTCACTTAATTTCGGCAACTCAGCATTCAATCTTAGAATTGTGCTACCTAATGAAAAGCTGTCGCTTGAAGAAGCCAACTCCATGCTAACGCCGGAAACTATGAATAAGCTGATGCAAGAATCCGTATTGTGCAATCTATCTGTCGGAATACCCAAATTCAAGATTGAGAACGAAATAAGACTGAACAATATATTTGCATCAGGGAATCTACCGGAAGTCAACCGGGATCTCCGACTGGATATGTTTGATCCAGCCATAGAGGACGGCTATATCACATTCCTTCAGGGAGCCGCATTCCAGATAGATGAGAAAGGTGTCAAGGCTGCCGCTGTTACAGGAGGTATTGTTGACATACTTGCTCCATTAGCCGGAAAGTCATATTCCGTAACTGTAGACAGACCATTTTATTTCTTCCTTAATGAGACAAGCACAGGAGCCTGCATAATATCTGGAAGAATCACCGACATCTGAGAAATCAGATATCATGGCAACCATACCCCAAAAGTTTTTATCCAACTTTTGGGGTATATTTCATTTAGTTACACTTCGCAATTTGCCGATTTGACAAAAAGAGCTATCTTTGCATATTGTAACCCACTGAAGTGAAGTTTATAGTTTAAGGTTTAAGATTCACGAAAATCCACGAATCTTTTCATTATACAAAATTTAATGATCATAAACCATAAACATTAAACCTTAAACCATTTAATTATAAAGATATAAAGCAACTGACCGATGAATCATCATAGAAACTTGATTACCACGTTATTGGCAGGAATACTATTTGCCCCCTCAGTGACCGCAGACAACCTCACGATAGCACGCACAGGGGGAGATATCGTCCTTATTCCGATGAGTGATAATGCGATACGCGTAAAGATAGATGGCCAGCAAGGGCATACCACCGATGAACTGATATACGTCAATCCGCAGAATGTGGAAAGCAGCATTTCCGGCAACACTTTGAAAGTGAAGAATCTGACTGCCACCTACGACTCCACCGCTGATGCCATCACTTTCATCAACGCAGATGGCAACGTGATTCTCCGCGAGGTGGAACATTCCCGAATATCGCAACCATCCACCATACAGAATGAACCCACCACAATATCAGGACAACGTTTTCATTCACCTGCCGATGAATACATCTACGGCACCGGTCAGTTTCAGGACGGATACCTGAATCTACGCGGACTCTCACGCCGTCTGACCCAGGTCAACACTCAGATCTCAATCCCCTTCATACTCTCCAATAAGGGATATGGTCTTCTCTGGAACAACTACGGACTTACCGAGCTAAATCCTGCATCCGATTCAGTCAGTCTGACCCCGGCAGGCACCGAAGGGGATTCATTCACCGTAGATATCACCACATCCACCGGCAATGCCCGCGAGACACGCAGCGTGAACGCATTTGAAGGGGAGATGAATATACCAGAGACCGGTGAATACTGCCTACTTCTTGACGTGGGGCAACGGATGGCCCGGAAATATAAGCTATCGGTCGACGGAAAAGTGCTTGTGGATTTCAACAACCTCTGGCTACCGCCGACCACATCCCTGATGACCACACTCGACAAAGGCAAGCATCGCGTGAGAGTGGAGGGAGAGAGTCATGACGCGCCGACACTCCATTGGCGCAAGAATATAAATGAGACGGAATTACGCTCACCCGTGTCGACAGGGATAGACTACACCGTCTTTTCAGGCACTCCAGATGAGGTGATCGCCTCCTACCGCCAGCTGACGGGACCCGCCCCGATGATGCCGCAGTGGACTCTCGGCTACATCCATTGCCGCGAACGTTTCGACTCACAGAAGGAACTGCTTGAAAATGCCGACGAGTTCCGTCGGCGTCAGATACCGATAGACGTGATCGTACAGGACTGGCAATATTGGGGACGACATGGCTGGAACGCAATGTGCTTCGACCTTGACAAATATCCCGACCCAAAGCTGATGGTGGATTCCCTTCATGATGCCGACATCCGGCTTATGATCTCCGTATGGTCAAAACTTGACGTAAACTCGGAGGTAGGCAAGGTAGCCAAAGAGAGAGGCTATCTATTGCCGGGAAGCGAATGGGTTGACTTCTTCAATCCGGAAGCGGCAGGCTATTACTGGGACAACTTCAGCAGCCGTCTGCTGAAGCCATACGGAATAGATGCATGGTGGCAAGACGCCACGGAGCCGGAAAACGATGACCTTCAGGGACGACGCATAAATGGCGGGAAACTACCCGGGGAGGTCTACCGCAATGCTTTCCCGCTCTTCGTCAACCGCACCGTCTATGAAGGGCTGCGCAAGGATGCGCCTCATAAACGCGCAATGATACTGACCCGCAGCGGATTTCCGGGCATGCAACGCTATGCCGCCGCCACGTGGTCGGGCGATGTAGGACACGACTGGGAGACATTACGCCGACAGATAACCGGCGGTCTCGGACAGATGGTAACCGGACTCCCATGGTGGACATTTGATGCGGGTGGATTCTTCCGTCCCGGCAACCAATATGAGAATGAGGAATATAAGGAGATGCTGCTGCGCTGGCTACAGGTCGGCACATTCCTTCCGCTGATGCGCGTGCATGGCTACATGAGCAATACCGAACCATGGCGTTACGGCAATGAGGTTGACTCCGTGGCACGTAAATTCATCGGCATGAGATACGAACTTATGCCCTACATCTATTCCGTATCAGCAAGCGTAAGCCGAGATGGCTACACGATGATGCGCCCGTTGGTGATGGATTTCACCACCGATGAGAATGCACTGCAGCAAAAATACGAATATATGTTCGGACCGTCGCTGCTCGTGTCGCCCATCGTGGAGGGAGGGGTGAAGGAATGGTCCACGTATCTACCCGAAGGATGCGGATGGTATGATTTCCGCAACGGCAAGAGATATGACGGAGGCACAATCGCCTTGACAAAAGAGACAATCGCCACGATACCGGTATTCGCGAAAGCCGGATCCATCATACCGATGAAACAAGCCGGACAATTTGCTGCCGATAACGCCGATTCTCCGATAGACCTGCACGTATATCCCGGAGCAGACTGCACCTTCACACTCTACGAAGATGAGGGCGACAACTACAACTATGAGAAAGGTGCATTCTCCACAATACCTATTATCTGGGAAGATTCCACCCGCCGCCTTACTATCGGCAAGAGGAAAGGAGAATTTGACGGTATGCAAAAAAAACGGATATTCAACGTAATCCTTCCTGACGGCACAAGCAAAAGGATTGAATATTCCGGTTCTAAGAGAAGCATCCGGATATAACCTGTTTTTCGTATTTTCTTTCAACCTAATACTACATTCAGATGAAAAAATTCAGTTTAAGCACACTTTTCATTGCCGCGGCACTTTCGACTGCCGCAGCAGATGGTCATGCCGGATGCGGATTCTGCAAGAACTTTGCCGACAGCACTCTACGCGTGGACTACATATTCGGTGGTGGTCCCTCCGGAATACACATCATGCTCGACTCCCAGTCGAAATCCGCCGGATGGTACGGACGTCGCGCCCATCTAAAGGAGGCTCCGTATCTCGGTAACGGCACAATCACCGTCATTGACCCGCAGACCCGCGACACTCTCTACATGAATTCATTCTCCTCGCTATTTCAAGAATGGATCAATACTCCGGAAGCAAAATCGGTAAACAATTCTTTTGAAAATTCCTTCCAGGTGCCCTTACCCAAGCGTGAGGCGGAAATCACGGTTGAGCTTCGCGACAACCGCCACAAGCCTATCGGGACAATGACCCACCTCTACCGTCCGGATGATGAGCTCGTAGCCATAAAAGGTGAGAATCCATATCCTCATAAATACATACATAAAGGTGGCGACCCGAAGAAAGCTATCGACGTGGCTATGATTGCCGAGGGATACCGCCCTGAAGAGATGGACTCATTCATCAACCATGCACAGAAATTCGCGGATGTGATGCTGTCATACGAGCCGTATGCCTCCAATAAGGATAAATTCAACTTCGTGGCAGTGATGGTGCCATCACGCGAGAGTGGCGTCAGTGTGCCGCTGAAGAAGCAATGGAAAGATACGGCTTTCGGATCGCACTACAGCACATTCTATTCATCCCGTTATCTCACCTCCCCCCACGTGAAAAAGATGCACGATGCTCTCAGCGGCATCCCCTACGAGCATATAATGGTGCTGGTCAATACGGATGAATACGGAGGAGGTGGTATCTACAATTCATACCATATCGCAGCCGCAAAAAACCAATTCACGCTTCCCGTCACCGTACATGAGTTCGGGCACAGCTTCGGCGGACTTGCCGACGAATATTTCTACGACGGAGAGGAGGACGGCACGTATCCACTCGACATTGAGCCATGGGAACCGAACATAACGACGCTCGTGGATTTCGATTCCAAATGGAAGGATATGATAACTCCGGGCACTCCGGTGCCGACCCCATGGGTGGATAAAGGCGGCACACGCGAGGAGCGTATGAAGCAGAAAGGTAATGCCAAGAAGGGCGACAAGCAGGTGGTCGGTGTGTTTGAAGGTGGTGGCTACAAAAAGAAAGGGGTATATCGTCCGGTTGAGACATGCCGTATGCGCGACAACTACCATCCCACCTTCTGCCCCGTATGCGAGGCAGCCCTAACAAAGCTCATCAACTTCTACACAGAGTGAAGTTTTTAGCATTAAAAAAACTTTACCTCAAATATTTTACGATAAATACAAAATAATGATTAATTTTGCGTCAAAATATCATCTTCGGGCTGAGGCATGATCCAAATGCCTGAAATCAGGTGATATCAAACAAGATTATATCGACAATAGAGTAAGATATTTCATAATATGACGAATTAAGTTAGTAGTAAGATATGGCCTAACGACGTTGTGAAACGTCAGCAAGCCGAACATGAGTATTTATAGAGCCTTAAATTCTAATATTTACGGCATTCCTTCGGGGATGCCGTTATTTATATACCCATATTTATACCTACAAAATAAGCGCAACTCCATGAGCTGCGCTTACTTTTTATTCTGTTTTTTGTATTATTCCTTCATATACTGACCGGAGCCGGCTTATTTTTCTGCCAGCGGAGCAGCCGGCACGTAAGTACGTGCACCGAGTTTACTGTCGATCTGATATATACCGGTGCCGTCAGTGCCTACGAGAGTGAGGTTGTCGATAATATCCTTCACGGTCTCTTCCTCCTCCACCTGCTCAGCCACAAACCAATTCAGTTTCTGACGAGTAGCGAAATCTCTCTCCTCCTCTGCGAGGGCATAGAGGTCGTGGATACGTCGTGTCACCTCCTGCTCATGCGCAAGCGTGGCTGCGAAAGCTGCCAATGGAGATTCCCAACCTTGGGGCACTGCGTTTATGGGAGAAAGAACCACCTTTCCGCCGCGTGCGTTCAGATAATTGATAAAAATCTGGGCGTGGTCAAATTCCTCCTTGAACTGCACGCGAAACCAGTTTGCCATACCTTTGCGACCTTCCTCCTCGAAATAATTCGCCATGGAAAGATACAGATAGCCTGACCAAAATTCCCAGTTGATCTGCTCATTAAGTGCATCAACTATTTTCTTGCTGATCATAAGTTTTATAATATTTAAGTTATCGTTTCGTCTGTTTGGATGTCGGGCCCGAAGTGACAGTATGCGATTCTTGTCAAAGGAAATGGAAACGTTTGAGGTGTTCAAGACTGCGCACCACACGTAATAAACCTAAAGGGAATCGCCGCACTTTGCGGATAATCATATCGGGAGAGGAATCTTGATGTTTCATTTCTATTTCTTATTTTTATAAGTGACCGCCTCATCACCGCATCATGCGAAGAGTGCGACAGTCGGGTCTGACATTCTTTACATAAAACTCTATCCATTCAACGCCACAACGGCATGTTTTGTTTTACGCTTTAGCCATAAATTTAAGCCGTAAATTTAAGTCAGAATTTAAGAAAAGTGCCACATCTCATCCAATGCATGCGTCAACGCCTTACGAAGATACGTTTGAGCCGCTGATAACCCGATGTGCCGAGTATTGCGAGGGCAGTGTATTGTGCAGTCTTCGCCAGACCGAAGAAGATGGTCCAAAGCACCCCTTTCGCAGTCACCGATAGCGGAAGAAGCATCTGCAGGAACGACATGGCATAACACACCACGCACACACAGGCGACAATGACACCCGTCCGGAACGTCAACCCCGCCAACCATATCCTCACACGTCTTATCAATTCCTTCACCCTAAAAATATTTATTTCACTTCATCTTACGAAACAAAAGTAATACTTTAGAATCTATTTCACAACAATAAGACTCCACATAAACTATATTTTTATAGATTTTATTTGAAATTAAAATGAAGTGAATCGGAATCTACAATTGCAGTCCACATTTTATTCAATTATCAAGATTGATTGTCCCAAAGGAAAACGATCCATCATCTTCCATCAAAAGACCATATAATTGTCTGCCATCAGGACTTATAGCGAGTTTCATTATCAACTTGTCGGTCTTTATGCCTCGGATAGGCTTGCCTTTCCAATCCCAAATCCCGATTTTTGTAAGATCCTTGTCATTTTTTGTCCCGGCATAAGATGCCAACCAATAATCATCAGCAGCACACACCGAGAAAAAGCCTAATATCGGATCCGGAACAATCTGCTTCATACCATTGACATCAACAAAATCCAATGGAAACACTACTGAGGAGTAGAGCGGATGAATATTACCATCCTTTACCTCAAAAGTCTCAATTGTCCCACCTAATCCGGTCACAGAGACAAAATGCACTCCATCCGGTGCTACGGAAAGATTCTCCTGTGCCATCAACATCATCGGGTTATCCTTGAATACATCCGGTATGGAATCATACGTAGATATGACTTTATCACTTTTGGCATCAACAATTGAAAAACCTCTCACCATATCCTCCTCTCCTTTTATAGAGGGATGGTTTACGAGCACTAAATCTTTACCGATAGTGGACGCCTGCCATACCACCGGCAACGAATTGTGCAGATTTATTGAATTATCAATCTCCCATGTATCTGTATTAAGAATCTTGACAACTGAAATGTCATGATCATATACAGAGAGAAGTGTATCCGATTCAATATTCATGCCAATTGCATTGACTGCCTCTTCCGAGCTTTTCCCTTGACTCAGTTTGGAAGTTGACAACTTACCTTCCTGATTGTATATATGAAGCCACTTCCCATTAGCAAGCCCTAATACATAAATCGAGGAATCCGTGACCAACATATCATTTGCGAAAGGGATAATATCATCACCTCCCAACACAGTCCACGCAATCGAATCCGTTTGCTCAAAAAGCATATCAGATGCAGAAGAATTTGTTCTTCCACATGAAGGCAATTCAAAAAGTATGCCTGCAACAATTGTTATCCCTAAAATTTGGCTAATCTTCATACACTTTTATTTAATAAAAATTTGTACAACCGTAACTTTTTCACTGAAACTTGGGGGTGATTCAAACTTCATAAAAAGAAGTAAATTTGCTCATGTCAGCAAAAAAACATAAATTTGAAGTGTAAAAACATAAATTTTTACATTCACCTCTTAACATGGGTAAAATTAGTATTTTATTCCTTAAAATCCAAGCATTAGGCAATAAATTCCAATGGAAGAAAAGAAAGACATATTGATCACCGGCGCATCGGGTATGCTGGGACGCTACTTGAAGGAGATATTCGGTTCAGATCCGGACTACCGTGTTTTCACGCTTGGAAGAGGTGAAGATAACGATTTCCGGTGCAATCTCAAGACCGGAGCTCCCGATTTCGGTTCTCAGAGTTTCGATATCGTCGTGCATTGCGCCGGATCGGAAGAGAATGATTATGATAATGCAAAATTAAACGTAGACGGCACTGTCAACCTTATGGATGCTCTTGACTCACATCCACCACGATACATGGTCTACATCAGCAGCTGGCAAGTGTATGGCGCAGAGGAGGGAACAGAGATAACAGAGGGGCAACCCATCATACCGGAGAGTCCGACAGGATTGTCGAAGAAAGGTGCAGAGACAAAATGCGAGACCTTTGCAAGCCGACATCAGACTTGTCTCACGATAATACGCCCCGCCCGTATGTTTGGCAACGGTGTTGGCGGCGAGACACTCCGCATGTTCAGAGATGCCGTCAACGGTCGCTACATACACATCTGCGGCAATGATGCCCGACTCAGCATCGTGACAGCCTACGACGTAGCACGCGCAATAAAGGAGGTATATACCATCGGCGGCATATACAATGCCTCCGACGGAAAATCACCTCGACTCGTAGACCTCATGGAAGCCATGACAGCAAATGCAGGGAAACAGAAACGTATAACATGTCTCACCCCCGATTGGGCGGAATGGATATGGCGTCTCGGAAGATTCATTCCGGTAATAAACCAAAACCTCAACCCCAAAGTAGTCACTGAACGGATGAAAACCCTGACCTTTGACGGCTCCAAACTAATCGAAAAATCCGGAATTACATTTCACAACACCCTTGATGTGATCTCCCGAACCGACCCAACCTACCCCTACTCCGAGAAATAAAATGAAGACCGATAAACTGCAATCATTCCTCTCCGACACTGCCGCTTCAGCGGCATCATTACTTAAGATCGCGCTGCAAGCGCGCAGTGTGTCGCCCCGTCGCCCTGTGAAAGAGGGGAAAGCCATCGTCATCATGGGTAACGGTCCGTCATTGCGGCAGACCATCGACAACGACAGCGAATGGTTATGCTCCAACGACCTCATGGCTGTGAATTTCGCTGCCAACACCCCCGACTTCTTCTCCCTCCGACCGCAATACTACATACTTGCCGACGGTCATTTCTTCTCCGGGAATGACACCGACCCCAACGTGGCGCGACTGTGGCAGGAATTGGATAAGGTCAGCTGGGATATGACCGTCTGCGTCCCACTCAAATTTGCAGACTTTGCTTTGGGATTAACCATGGATAACACCAATCTTACTTTGGCTACCTTCAACCTCACCCCGATTGAGGGTTACAAATGGCTGTCACATTCCATATTCGATTCCGGATTGGGTATGCCGCGCCCTCGCAACGTGATGATACCCGCCATCATGACAGCGATACGCGAAGGCTACCGCAAGATATACCTCTGCGGTGCCGACCACACATGGACGCGCACGCTCAGCGTAGACGACGAGAATTTCGTGGTCAGCGTTCAGCCTCACTTCTATAAGGACAACGAGAAGGAACATGCCCGCGTCCGCGAAACCTACAAGGGGCTACGGTTGCACGACGTGCTCGGCAGCATGACAATAGCCTTCCGCAGCTACTGGCATATCGCCGACTATGCACGCTCACGCGGCATAGAGATCATCAATGCCACTCCCGGCTCAATGATCGACGCCTTCCCCAGAAGAGACTCCGGCATAGGCTCCGAGAGTGGGGAGTGACGTAGGTTCAGGCAGACGCGCCACGCCATCCATGTCGTAGAGGCACGCCGCATTGACGTAGGAGGGATTCCCCCGCCCTATCGCCGGGGAATCGGGCTGAAGATGATAATTGAAATAGTAGTCATTCCGTATGGTCAGGAAAAGGGGATCCTCATTCCAGATACATTCCACGAAATGCCCGTCATCCGTGCCATCAGCCCTCAGAAGCACATTCTTCAGATATACGTCTGACCCGTCGAGTTTCCCCTCATTTATCGCCTTGCCTATACCCCATACTATGCAATTCTCGAAATTAGCCTTCATCAGAGAGTTTCTATTATCGGCATCATCAGAAGGTAGGCAATGATATAATGAGAGATTAGCCTCCGTCACGGCTGTGAAGAGATAGTTGTTGGCGATGGTACATTGCACGAACTCATGCTCACCACCCGTCAGCGAGACCACTGCCAACGGTGACTCCGAGAAACAGCAGCCGTAGGCATCCGTCTTTGAGTAGCGCGACTCAAACACAGAACCGGATGAATTGTGAAGCCAACTGTTGACAAGCGTCAGTTTCTGACGCGACAGGTCGCCGCACGAATCCACGCGCAATCCGGTGGAGCTTGACTGCATCTCCACGTATTCGATACGGTTGCCGAACGATTCGGGAGCTATGACCACTCCCCCCCACTGTCCGGAGAGTACTTCATAACCTACATCGGGGAGCACATTGTCGATACGGTCTCCACGCAGATGAATCATATTGCCAACCTCCCCGACAGCCTCCAGCCGTCCGTGCACAATCAATGAGGCGCCGTCATGAAAGAGCATCCTGACGCCGGGGTCGATAGTGAGCGTGGCATCCTTATCCACGGTGAGCGAGTCAAACACAAGGTAGGGCAATTTAGGTGTCAGGCGAGTGTCGGCAGTAATCCTCTCCCCTTTCAGACGGGTCACGTTCTGCGCCCAAGCCTCCACCTCCACTTCCTGTGTGACACCGTTAGTGACAAACTCCAACTGATCCGCCACTCTCCAAGGCTCCACAGCCGAGGTCTCCGGGATAAAACTCTCGATAAATACGAATATCGAATCCCCACCCCTGATCTCCACATCGCCGAACGACGTGCCGCTCACGCCATCCACATTAAGGGAGAACGGAGTGGCGGAATCCTTAAACCGGATGGAGGATATGCGCACACCTTTCTTATTGCGGTTGAACACCTTCAACCGGGCAGTGGGAGTGCCGAGATCGGTAAAAACCGTTCCAAAACTTACCGTATCAGTAGAAAACGCGAGTGTCGCCGATGAAGAATCGGTGAAATCGTCGTTGATACACGAGGTGGATATTAAACCAAACATCACCAGCGGTATCAATAAAATGTACTTCATTTCGTTCATATATAAGAAACGCTTCCGTCATGCCGTATATTGCGCTTTGTGAAAGGCGTCGGCGGCCGCCGGATTCCACCGGCATAGACGTAGGCATCAATAAGATTGTAGCCCAGATGAAATATATGCTAATTGCCGGCGAGGCATCCGGCGACCTTCATGCCTCCAACCTGATCAATTCCTTGAAAAAAATTGATCCGGATGCTGATTTCCGTTTTTTCGGCGGGGATCTCATGGCGAAAGCCGCACGTAAGAATCCGGAAATCCATTATGAGATGATGAATGTGATGGGTTTTTCGGAAGTGCTCCGCAAGCTCCCCACGCTCCTTAAGAACCTGCGCACGGCCAAACGTATCGTGGCAGAGTATCGTCCCGACGTGCTTATTCTCGTGGATTATCCGAGTTTCAATCTCAAGCTGGCAAAATATGCCCATTCATTAGGGATAAAAGTGGACTATTTTATATCGCCGAAAGTGTGGGCATGGAAGGAATACCGTGTGAAAAAGATCAAGAAGTGGGTAGACAATCTCTACTCCATACTGCCGTTTGAGGTAGGTTTCTACAAGCGACACGGCTACAACGTGACCTACGTCGGGAATCCGTCGGTGCAGGAGGTGGAGTATTCCATGGGTCATCTTCCTCCTCGCAAGCATTTCGTGGAGCGTCAGGGATTTGAGGATAAGGAGAAGCCTATCATCGCCCTCCTCCCCGGCTCGCGCAAGGGGGAGATACGCAATAATCTCCCCATCATGATAGCTGCCGCCAAGAGATTTCCGGATTTCCAATATGCCGTGGCGGCAGCCCCCGCCGTGCCGGAGAAATTCTATCGTGAGGTGGCTCAGGATCCGGGACTTCAGGTGGTGTTTGGTGCGACTCCCACCCTTCTGAAGTATTCACAGGCGGCAATCGTCACTTCCGGCACCGCCACTCTCGAGACGGCACTTATCGGTACCCCACAGGTGGTGTGCTATCGTGGCAACGGCAGGAAACTGACGTATCGTCTGATGGAGAAGCTGCTGAAGGTGAAGTATGTCTCCCTCCCGAATCTTATCGTAAACAATACGGTCGTACCGGAACTACTTCTCCACAACTGTACACCTACGACTATCGCACGCGAACTTTCGCCGCTGCTTCAGCCGTCGCCGAAACGCGACTGGCAGCTGTCGGGCTACAAGAATCTCAAACGCCGTCTCGGCAACAGTGTGGCAAGCGACTATGCCGCCGAACTGATCACTGACTCTCTCGGTCTCACCGTTCCGCACGACAATCCCACGACCGACAAGAAAACTAAAAACAATAATGCCAACGGCAACAAGGATTCTTCAGCAAGCGGGAATGACAATACCCGGGAGAATGCCAGACCTACAAACAGACGCAGACCCCGCCCGCGTCCACGTCTGGATAGCTCCGACAACAATGAAAACTAAGGGTATCCCTCCAAATAAACAAAAAGCCGTCTTCTGAAGAGTATCTGTCAAATCTCTCAAAAGACGGCTTTTATGAAATACAACCTAATTCTACCGACCATTCTTTATCGATGCCCACGATGATCATTCTTGTCGCCGGGTTTGCCGGGTTTATTCGGCTTCGACGGTTTGCCTGGTTTATGCGGCTTCGATGGTTTACCCGGTTTATTGGGCTTGGGAGGCTTCGGTGGTTTCGGTGGCTTGGGAGGTTTGTGATGGTGATGATGGTTCGGATTCGGATATTCACTGTAGTAGCAGTCACCGCAATACATTCCGGGTGCACACGACGGTATCATAAGTCCGAAAGTGGCAGCCACAAGCCCCACCGGAATCCATCTCTTTATTCTCTTAAACATGTCTTTCATACTTTTGCCTTTTATTTTGTCATTTTGACCTTCCCTTTCATAAAAAGTTTAATCTACTATCCTCTTCCGAATACATCAAGCACATCATGATTATAACATCAAGCACAAAATAATCTGCGTGCCGGATGTATTGGCTTGATGTGCATAATGTAACAATTTCATGTGCATGATGTAATTGGAATGAATAAATACATCAAGCTCATCATGATTATGACATCAAGCACAAAATAATCTGCGTGCCGGATGTATTGGCTTGATGTGCATAATGTAACAATATCATGTGCATGATGTAATTGGAATGGAAAAAGACATCAAGCACATCATGATTATGACATCAAGCACAAAATAATCTGTGTGCCGCATGTATTGGATTGATGTGCATAATGTAACGATATGATGTGCATGATGTAATTGGAATGAATAAATACATCAAGCACATCATGATTATGACATCAAGCACAAAATAATCTGTGTGCCGCATGTATTGGATTGATGTGCATAATGTAACGATATGATGTGCATGATGTAATTGGAATGAATAAATACATCAAGCACATCATGATTATGACATCAAGCACAAAATAATCTGTGTGCCGGATGTATTGGTTTGATGGGCATGATGTAACAATTTCCAAATGGCGTGCAGATTAAAGCTCTGTAGATTCAAAGCCTTTTCTGCACGCCACATCGAAATCTGTGATTATATCACCACAATTCACATAACTATTATCATATAATTATAAGCTTCAAATTCTTCAATCTAATATATCTTACAGACAAGTAATGTAGTATTTTTCAGTAATTAAATCTGAATAACTTACTGTAGCTGCCGGTGCGGATGATATATAATCATTTAATCCATATTCATTTATCAAAGTCCCATTATTATAAATAGAGAAACCTACCTTATCCTCTTCATCTATAGATATATTACCTCTTTATGTACCAATTTCTTATATTTATTATACACTCTGTTATCATGGGAGAATGTCCCCAATAACTAATTTATCTATTATTAGAAATAACCGACTCATCTTGCTATTTCGCGATTACATTTTCAACTAAATTACCATGATACATGACATTAAAAAAATGTGTAAATACTAAATACTTCATTGCAATACTTTTTTTAATGTCATGATTGATTGTTCAGCTGTGTCTGGCTCTTTTAATAAGGTCATGTTATTACCATCATACCTTGTAATCCACCAATATCCCGCAAATATGTTATTTGGGACTATGGGACTTATGCGTAAAATATGACCCTCCAACCGATATTCAAAAGAATTATAATCCTTGAACGGTTCATCCTTTTTGGTGTTGTAGAGAAAATCGCCTGAAGATTCCGATCCAAACGAATACATCACATAATACTCTTTTCCGGAACTATCCGTCAGAGTCCCTTGCCATATCGTTTGATACACCTCTATCTTAGTCTCATTTTCATGTTCTTCCTTACTACACTGCGCAAAGGATAAAACCATCATAAATGCCAATATACAATTTACTATTTTCATAAAATCATTCTTTTGTTATAATATTAATTTGAAGTTACTTAAATAATATTCAATTAAATACATATTTATAAACAACATATCTTATAATTGTCATCAATCAGTTTTGAATAACTTATTGTAGCTGCTGGGGCAGATGAAATATAATCTTTCAGTCCATACTCATTAATCAAAATCCCATTATTATAAATAGAGAAGCCCACTTTATCCTCTTCATCTATTAAATATACGACACCTTGATGAATAAGTTTTTTATATCGATGAAATCCTATATTCTGAAACCCTATATTGTAAAATGGATCCGGACTCGCAAGTTGCTCTTTAGCATTATTAGTGTTAAGAGTTGTATCATTACTCAGTACTTTAATCTTAAACATATTAGTTATTCCATTTATCCAATTATTCGTCTTTACAACTCCATCAGATCCACTAAAAGATCCACATAAAAGGGTATATGGATTTCCAAACCTATCGTTAAACCAACACCAAATTGAATTTGCAGTAAACTTTCCAATCATTAACATCGGTTCTTTATGAGTAACACTAACCTCAGTACTTTGATTTATATAATTACGCAATCTATTCTTTATATTTAATTCTAATATAAAATCTGTTACAGGGATCAGTCCATTCTGATTAAATTTTGAAATTACATTATTTGATTCGTTTGACAATGAAGCTACCCAAGAAGTAAGATCTAATGTCGTATTTCCAACCTCCTGAGGAGTAACGAATCCAAATGCATTTCCACCAAGGGTAGTAGCACTAAACTTTATATGTCCAAAATTTCGAGTTGTAGACCATACTCCATTTTTCCCTCTTCCAATAGACAAATTCACATTACCAGTATCATTTGTCTTCCATGTAAACGAATCATTAATTTCATGAGACAAATCCGATTCTTGTTCTTCTTCCGAAGAAGATTTTAAATGCGTTCCTACATAATATGCAGTTGCTCTACCGCCCGAACAAAAATTTGTCATTACAAGACTTCCATACATTTTATATAGTTCATAAGGATGAAGAGTATGGACATTTTTAATAAACTCAGAATCAAGATAGTCAACCAATATCTCCTTCTGAATAGCATCTGAGTACTGCATTCGATATACGGAATCATTCGCAATTACATTCAGTTCACCAAATACAGATGTTGTGTCATTAATCAAATTCTCTCCAAATATGGAAGTCATTGTATGTTTATGACCCAAATGTATTCCCAAAAACTTAAACTCACTCCCATGTGCAACTTTATCAGTAAATTTCGTTTTTGATAAATAATCATCAATATTCTTGTAAGAATATACATTTGTCTTGTGACTCGCATTTTTCCAATACGTGAAATACGAAGAGTGCGACTTTGATAATTTATCCTTATCAATTACCGGATAACCAAGATTTAGAGTATTTTCAATAGGTGTTATTTGTGGGTTTAGCGAATAACCCAAGAAATCCCTCAGAGCCAAAGCCCCTCTGCCCGTTCTGGTTTCAATAGAGGTAGACTTAGGAATATACGGAATCCACGGATTATCTGCCGGTCTTTCTCTGATTATATATTCACTTGATGATTTGTATTCATCAAGAAGCATTGGTTCGTTTTCAACGCAAGATACCAAACAGAATAGTAATAGAAGGAATGTTAATTGTTTCATTTTATTATTTGGGTTAAAGTAATTGTTGATGAAAATGTGGTTTCCGGATCTCTTGTCAGGGTCATGTGTTTGCCATCATATTTAGTAATCCACCATTCTCCTACAATAATATCAATAGGGTAAATCGGGAAAATTTTTATAATACGACCTTCCTGATTATATTTAAAGCCCTGTTCATCATCAAAGGAATCATCATTATTTGTCTTATAAAGGAATGTTCCGAATGATTCGTAATCAAAAAGTAGCCTTACTGCATATTCCTTACCCTGGCTATCTTTGAGGGTACCTTCCCACATAGTTTGGAAAACGGAAACCTTAATAAGATCATCTACCTTCTCATCATCCTTACCACATTGGGCAAAGATCACCACTAACAAAATTGATAATATACATTTTACAATCTTCATAAAAAACAAATTTAGGTGTATTAATAATCAATCAAGTTCACTCATTAGCAAACAGCCACAGGCATACCATTTCCTATCATCAACGATAAAGATACCCATACAAAATACCATCATCGTGATGAAGTCTGATTTCCACCGTACCATCCATTCTATAGATGAATGTTATGAAATCCTGCTCTGAAGCAAAAATACCCAGACATTCTCCAAGCGGACTATATATCTCAAAAAGATCGATATCCTCCGTTGCAACCATCTGCGTGCTTATTCCTTGCGGTGTTATCAGGCAAATACTCCTCTTTGAAGGCATGCGATGTTTATTTGGAGTTGGATAAAGATATTCAGTATCTGAATTCTCTGTGATCTCCACTACATAAGTTGTGTCGTCGGCAGTGTCGGCAGCACCTTGGATTTCTGCTACAGAAAAAAGTACCGCACCAACTATTATCGGATAAATGAAAAATTTATTCATGCAAATTGACATAAGTTTAGTATCAAAAATTTCCCAAAAATTAAGACATCAATCTACATTAATGATAAAAAAAGAGTTCCAATTTAGTTCCAAAATGCATATATGAAATTAAATTGGAACTAAATTGGAACACAACCCAAACATATAAATACCTTATAATAAACGTATTATCCTATCAATTATACCCGTAGGCAATTTCTTATCAAATGCCTTTAGCACAAGTTCTCCTCTATGATATGAAATAGTGTTTTTTGCCTTTCCTATCAACACCGACACATTTGTAGGAGTAAAACCGCACTTTATGAGCAGAGCGAGATGATAATCGAAAGTCGACAGATCACTACCCGTAAGCAGGTACAACCGCTGCTTAAATTCCGGAGAACTCTCTATTACCACACTTTCTATTTCATCCCACAGACGGTTCTTCGCAACAATCGGTTTCCCATCATCGAGATATTGCAGAATCTTCTTGTAAGCTTCCGAATTCAATATGACAGGCGAGATTTCCAATATTTGTTTATTATCGTTCACAATAGAAAGCAATTCTTCCCGTAGGCGCATCCGCAATTCATTCATACCGGATGAATGAATACTACCATTTATATCCAATGATAACCCCTTTCTATACTCCGTATTTTCCGAACACTGCCGGATACCATCTTCCCCGCTTTCAAGCATCTCACGCAAAACCTTCGTATTGTCTATTGCCTCATGTAGTCGCAACTTCTCTGATTGATTCCTATTCTTAAGATAAAGGAGTGCAACTATCAGTAATAAAATGAGAACTGACATGCCAAAAATCCACATATATAGATACTCATTATCCCTTTCCACCTTTATTTTTTCGCGCTGATGCAATTGATAATTGTAGAATGACGTCTGTAGCAGAGCCTGCCGGTCGCCGTTACGTTCAAGATATGACTCAATCTCATCGCGATATTCATCAATGTAACGAAGTAATGAATCTGTCGGCACATATCTTCTCATCTGATTAGATAGCAATATCTTATATCCATTTTTATTGTTGTCCGAACGCTTATCTCGTATCAACTCACTCGCATACATCATCGCAGTGTCGCATATACCCGCTCTTTTGTATATGAAAGCTGCGCATGACAAGGCGGCAGGTTTGGATAATGAATCACTGCCGGATAACGCACAACGTATAAATCTCAACGCTTGCTCAATATCTCCTTTTTTGTAGCATGTCCATGCAAGATTTATCTGAAGAGATGGTGAATCATCCGGAGATATTCTATCTGACAGTTGCATTGTCTGCCTAAATTGCTCCTCTGCCTTGTCATAATTTTTCATGTAAAGATAAAGACTTCCCAACAATTCAGCATCATAAATCATATTGAGTGAATCCCTTTGTATGGAATCCAATTTCAACGCCTCCTCAACGTATGGTATAGCTTTCTCATAGAGTCTCAGTGCCATCAACAGATCGCCTGCCTGAGCCAGTATCTTTCCACGCAGAACATTATCCCCACCATCAGCCGGAGTGTAGTCTAACGCATTCTGATAATAATTTAGAGCTGTGGGGAAATCTCCCAAATCGTGATACACACGTCCGCCGTAATAAAGTGCCTCTGCATATCTTCCTCTACTCTTATGCCGCTTCTCATTGGAAATCACCCGTAGGATAAGGCTGTCAGACTTGTGGACGACAAACGCCTTGTCGCGCGATTTCACCATAAGGAAATCATAATACTCCTTATCATAAGATGACAATCTGTCATACCGGATTGCATCCAACGAATCCATCGCTTCTCGCGGAGAGACGGAAATCAACCTCTCCACTTCCTCAAGACGCGGATCCGGCTGACCTCCACAACAGGTCAGCACGATTGCAAACACTAATATGACAATGAAACGGATAATCATGATTGATTCTGAATCATTCTGATTGAATTTGTCTAAACTTCATTATTTGACATGGCAAAGTTACAATAAAAATATATGCTTCGTATTTAGAATACAATTTTTTTTTTGCAATTATTAACCATCCCGAATGTAACTTATGACCGGGGAATATGTCAAATAAGGGTATGAAGAATAATTGTATTATGAAGAATCTTATCGGCATAACTATCAACATCATCATTGCAATCTTTATGATTCCTCTTTCCGGATGCTCCCACAAGGAGAAGGATTATCCCCTTGAGATCTCCTCGCAGCTTCAGAACGTGAGTCGGCTGGAATTGGCACGTATGACTGTCGGGAAGGTGGGCATGATTTCCGATCCGGAATATAAGGACGCCAAGAGTATCGAAGCTAAGGCATCCGCCCTGCTGAATCGGATGAAGATAGGCACCCGTCTCGGCGTATATTCCTACGATACTTATATCGTGGCATATCTCGATTTGAGCAAGGTTTCCAGCGAGGATGTCGAAGTGGACACAGAGACAGGCACCGCCTACATCACACTCCCTCCGATAGATATCATGACCGACGGACGAGAACCCCAGCTCCATGAGGTGCACAGCCGCGTGACGGGACTCCGCTCCTCAATCACCCCTTCCGAACGCGCATCGCTCAAATCACAGATGGCAAAGGAGGTGAAAAAGGAGATGTCGGCAAAGGCCGGTGCCACCGATCATCTGCGCAAGGCTGCCGAGGATAAGGCACGTGCTTACCTTACGGAACTTATCTCCAACTGGGGATATAAGGCTGAAATAAGTTTCAAATGAGGTTTACAATAATACCTACACACAGTAATTCCTGCACACGATGAACAAATGGATTAAGATAATAATCGCCGTGACGGTTATCGCTATGGTTGCATTCATAGCATGGACCCTTCGTCCGTCTGCCCCGACTCCGGAATATAAGACCAATGAGGCTCGCATTAAGTCAATCACCCGTATGGTGGAACTATGCACCTCCGACATTCATGACGAGATGGCTATTAAGGCACATATCAACGGGAAATGGATTGTGGCACGCCAGACTGTGGAGGGTCGCATACGTTTTGACCTTGACAGCCTGCGTATAGAACAACGTGGCGACACCACCCTTGTGTATCTTCCTCGCGAACGCGTAGATATTCTTGAGAATGCCGAACCGGGAGCATACGAGGTGCTGGATGCTTGGGATGCCCGCAACGCAGTCTTCAGCCGCACAATGACCGCTGCCGAGGAGAATGCGATAAAGAGCAAATGGCAGGAGGAGTCGCGTAAGCGCGTGTATAAACGCGGCTACGTGCGCCAGGCACGTAAGAATGCCATAGCCACCCTGACACCGCTGCTGAATGCAATGAAGGGCACTGACGATAAGAACGCACCGGTCATAATAATCGACCCGACCCCCGACCCTCGTCCATGACGGGGGTCTTTTTCCATCCACTATATTTTTTCGTTCCCGATAACATGGTAATCCAAACCCTCTCCCCTCACCACGGATTCCGTATGAGACGATGGTGTCACCAATATGCGCTCTATGTTGGGAAGCGACAGCAGCGGCAAATCTTCATGATGATCCGTCAGCACACACTCTATCCGCAGATTCCTCCCGCGTGCAAGTCTCTCCACACGCATCCTCTTGACATCACCCCTACATTCCTCAAAATCTGATGTGGAGGGAGCGGAAGAACCGGAGTATTGGGTAGCCTCACAATATGGTATACCCAAAATCCCGGCAAACGGCAGGGCATATACAGCCGGAGCAGCAGTGGCAAGCACTACCACACCACCCTCCTGCATGAAATCCTTGATAAGAGTCATCACTTCCGGTCGCAGACAGGATTTGAGTGATTCTGCAAATCCACGTAAGTCTTCCTCGCCACAATTCTCTGCCGCAATCCTCAATATCCGTCGTTTCACTTCAGAATGTGGGATAAGACGGCATTTCCTAAGCAATACATCACGACACAATCCCAAGAGAGGAATGAATCCATAATCATGATAGAGATGTTGTGCCAACCATTTCGTAAAAAGCGTGAACGTATTGACGCTCACTAAAGTGCCGTCAAGATCAACCACCATGAGAGGTGTTCTGTCGTCTTTTCCTGTGTCAGTTTTCCCCATGTCGTATTTCTCCATAACCTCTACCGTTTGTAATCCATTGACCAAGGGAATCTCACGAGCGTATGGTCATGATAGCAATAGAAATCCGCATCCAAGAGCGGGGCATCGGTTGTCACTGTCACAACAGCCGTTTTTATCACGGCATCCATGCCATATCTCTCTTGCAGTGCGTCGCAGACCACGCGTATCGTCACTCCGGAGTCGATTGCGTCATCCACAACCAATATCCGAGGTTTCCCATCCAACGATGGTAATGAACCGGTATCAAACGACAATCCTATCTCTTCCACGCTCTTGCCACGGCAAGATAATTGCAACATACGTGCCTCCACGCAGCGCAAGGTATTAAGCATCCATATCGGCATTCTACGCAGTATTGCAGAGAGTCTGTTACCCTTCCTCTTCGTTGACGGACGCTGTAGCTCCACATCCCTCCTACGGCGGCAATAACCGTCGGGCAACGCTTCCTGCAATCCATCGGCGACAAACGCACCTCCCCGACGTATCCCCACCATAAGGTCAAAACCATCAGGACAACTCCCGACAATATCGTCAGCGAGCCGCCTCGCAGCCATCCGCAATCCCTCCTCATTCAAAGTCAATACCTTCATCCGCAAACTTATTCCTAAAGGTTAAACAGCCTTTACCACTTAGTCTTTTAGACAACCAATAGGAACCACATAGACACCGTCCGGTCTTTGGTATGCGTAATCTCCAACAGCAGTAAGAACCATAATGAACGCGGGTTTCTTCATTTTTGTCGTATCGATCTTTTCGGAAAGCATTTTCAACGTAGATGCGCCTTCGTTGATTAGTCTTTCTCCTCCCAATTTTACTTCAATTAAGCCGTAATTGCCATTTCTTAAGTGAATTACGGCATCACATTCCAATCCATTCTTATCCCTATAATGGTAAACAGTTCCGTTTACTGCGTCAGCATATACACGGAGATCTCTTATGCACATTGTCTCAAACAATAGCCCAAATGTTTCAAGGTCAGCTATCAAATCATCCGGACCGAGACCTAATACTGCAGTTGCAATTGATGGATCTGTAAAATATCTTGTATCTGATGTCCGAATCGCGGTTTTGGAACGGAGATTAGGATTCCAGGCTTCTGAATCCTCTATGACAAAAATGCTTTTAAGAGCCTTTATATATGAGGCAACTGTGACTTCATCAAGACCCTCTCCTTCGTTCTCTATCAGATCGGCTTTTATCGTGGCAAAATTTGCCTGCGCTCCCTGATGCCTGGCATAAGACCTCAATAAGCGATGCACTCTTGATGGATCGCGGGCAATGCCATCTGCCTCCCTCACGTCGCGTTGCTCAACAGCCTTGACATAATCGAATGCTTGATCAAGAGCAATCTCCCGGTCTGCCATATCCACAGCAAGCGGCCAACCTCCTCTACACAGGAGATATGCAATGCTTTCGAGATTTTGTGTGTTTATCCCTCCTATCCTTTCGGGCGATGTAAATAAGTTTGATAAGGACACTTCGCCTGTTGAATCTCCTGATTCCCAAAGCGACATAGGACGCATTCTCAGCCATGCAAATCTTCCGGTGCCGCTGTGTATAACATTTGACATATCAGGCGGTACACATGAACCGGTAAGTATGAACTGTCCAAGAGCACCGGCATGATCCACATCAAACCGTATACTATCCCACAATTCAGGTGCTACTTGCCATTCGTCAATCAATCGAGGACGCTCACCGCGCAACAACAGATCAGGATTCATCATCGCTAATTCACGGTTACGCTGCAATGATCCTGATTTGGACATATAAAGAACGCTCTTTGCCTGTTGCTCTGCTGTAGTAGTTTTTCCACACCATTTAGCACCCTCAATCAAAACAGCTCCTTTCCCGGATAATTTCCTTGCAAGAATCTTGTCAACAATTCGTTTCTTATATTTACGCGTTTCCATATTATTCCTTTGTTTTGTGGTGCAAATATAATAAATAATTTTGACATTTCAGAGTTTGGCGCAGTTTCACTTCAGAGTTTGGCGCAGTTTCACTTCAGAGTTTGGCGCAATTTTACTTCAGAGTTTGGCGCAATTTCACTTCAGAGTTTGGCGCAATTTCACTTCAGAGTTTGGCGCAGTTTCACTTCAGAGTTTCATCGCATGTACCACCCGGTTCTCTTTATAAAGATTCAGTTTACCATGTCCTTCTGTTTTTCCTTATGCAATAATCTACTCATATTCCTCAAAGAGGTAATGGAAAAAGGAATTATCGTCAAGATAGCATCCTGTGCAATAGATGGGGTATCCGTATTGACCGGTATCGTATGGATGCTCCATAAATGAGCTTAACGAAGAGTATGAAGTTGACAAATCAGCTTCCTCATCCGGGGATGAGTTGGTGATAAGGACAAGTGCGGTTTTATCCAATTTCTCCCACACATCGTCCGTGAGTGACGGCTTAGTCAGAATAACCTTAATCTCATCGTAACCAAGATTACTCCCTATTACAAAATAAGCAGCGGCTCCATAGGTGATACTCTTAACATATACCGGATCGTCCTTATCTACATCCCCATCGACAAATACCCCCCCTTTTCCGGGAGAGTCCATCGTGACTGTCAATCCCTTGAATATAATCTCCCCGACAACCCAATTCTTGAATTTATCAACATCTGTTTTCTGGTAAATAATCTCACAGAACGCATCTGCCAGACGGGGATTATCAGAAAATACATTCTTTATGTTGTCAGGTGCACCAAGATCTGCCAACCGGAACCGGTTAAGTGACGGGGTTGCTTCCTTTACATATTCTTCCGAAGCCTGCATTTCTTTCAGAAAACGGATATAATTTACCATTGACGGCTGCTTGATTTCTGCCATGAAAGGATCGCTGAAATCCGTATATAACGTTATCGGATTTTTCTCCCCGACAAATTCTTTGTCAAAAGTAGTGGCAAATGTGCTTGCCGGGAATACTGCCGATGGATAAATCTGCGGTGCATTTCCGGAGCAGTTCCAATTCTGGATACCAAGATACCTGCTACCTATGAAAATATCATTTGTAGAGACCGGGCTGCTGAATATATAATCCCATTGTATCTCCTCCTGATTCAAATCCTTAGACTGACGGAGATTTATATTGCCGATATTATCTCCTTCCCCAAATCGGATATTAATAATCCTTGGCGTTTTTCCCTTGTTAGGACTGATTCTGAACTTAATCTTGTATGGTGGAGTAATGGTAAGATATTCTATCTCTCCCCATTCCCCTCTTTGAATAGCAGAAACCTCGGAACCTGGGGGCAACAGTTCAAATTTCTCATCTTTCCCATCTTCCATATCATCTCTCATGATGATTGAAGTGACATACACATAGTTTGAATACTCACCTTTTCCGATAATAGTGAATACGCTACCTTCCGACGGTATATCCCCATCAAATGCACCCGTAATCGCATCGTATGACAGTTTCAAGCCTTCCACATCAAATTGCAATGTATGGACAGGCTCCTCCTTATCCTTACACGACACAGCCATCATCATAACAAAACATAATAACAGAACTGATTTTAACCTATTCATATCTTCCAATTTTAAATTATTCTCAAAGTCCAACAAATAACGTATCTTTCTTAATAGTATTGTAAATTCTTTACAAAAGTAATAAATAATCACTTGTTTTCAAAACATTTTACACTAATCTAATTAAAGTCTCTAAACTTATTTTGAAAGAGATATGAGGTTTGCCAAAATCCTCTCTTCCTCAATGATAACAAGAGCATGGAGAGCCAGGCATTGCCTGAGAATCTCCATGCTCTTAACGTTATCGTGGACGTATACCACAGATTATGTCGCCGAGGACAATTCGACCGTCGGTATTATTCCTTGCACTTTGCAGCGATGAACTGACGGTTCATGCGACCGATGTTGGCAAGCTTGATGTTCTTCGGGCATTCAGCCGAGCAAGCACCGGTGTTGGTGCAGTTGCCGAATCCGAGTTCATCCATCTTGGCAACCATAGCACGCACGCGACGGTCTTTCTCCACAGCACCCTGCGGAAGCAGAGCGAGCTGGCTGATCTTAGCCGACACGAAGAGCATTGCAGAGCCGTTCTTGCAGGCAGCTACACAAGCACCACAGCCGATGCAGCTTGCAGAGTCCATAGCCTCGTCAGCGTTCACCTTAGAGATCGGGAGGTCGTTGGCATCCTGAGCACCACCGCAGTTGAACGATACATAACCGCCAGCCTGCTGGATCTTGTCGAATGCGTTACGGTCCACCATAAGGTCCTTGATAACAGGGAACGCAGCCGAACGCCAAGGCTCAACAGTGATAGTCTCGCCGTTCTGGAAACGACGCATGTAGAGCTGGCAGGTAGTCGCACCTGTTGCCGGTCCGTGGGGATGACCATTGATATAAAGCGAGCACATACCGCAGATACCCTCGCGGCAGTCGTGGTCGAACACGATAGGCTCCTCACCCTTCTCAATAAGAGTCTCATTGAGAATGTCGAGGGTCTCCAGGAAAGATGTATCGGGTGTGGTCTCGACGTCATTATAAGTCACAAAACCGCCCTTTTCTCTCGGATTGGCCTGACGCCAAACCTTGAGGTTGACTTTCATTATATTTTCTTCCATGATTGAAATTTCTGTTTAGAGTATGTTTATGACTTATAGTTACGTGTCTGAACCTTGATAGCCTCGTAGTGGAGAGGTTCTTTGATGAGTGTAGGAGCCTTCGAGTCAGAGCCGGCATAATCCCAGCAGCTCACGTAGAAGTAGTCCTTGTCATCGCGGAGCGCCTCGCCTTCCGGAGTCTGATATTCTGTACGGAAGTGACCGCCACAGCTTTCGTTGCGGTTGAGTGCGTCATAAGCGATAAGCTCACCCATTGTGATGAAGTCATTCAGGCGGAACGCCTTGTCAAGCTCTATGTTCATGCCGTCTTGAGTGCCGGGTATGAAGAGATCTTTGTTGAATGTCTCGCGGATATCCTTGAGTTTCTGAAGAGCAAGTTCAAGACCTTCCTTGTCGCGTGCCATACCTACATACTCCCACATGATGTGACCAAGTTCCTTGTGGAGTGAATCTACCGAACGTTTACCCTTGATGTTCATCAGACGGTCAAGGTTCTCCTGGCATTTAGCCTCGGCAGCATCAAATTCCGGAGTGTCTGTTGTGAAACGCGGAACTGTGATCTGGTCGCTGAGATAGTTCTGGATTGTGTAAGGAAGAACGAAATAACCGTCGGCAAGACCCTGCATGAGTGCGGATGCGCCAAGACGGTTGGCACCGTGGTCGGAGAAGTTGCACTCGCCGATTGCAAACAGACCCTTCACTGAAGTCTGAAGCTCATAGTCAACCCAGATACCACCCATTGTGTAGTGGATAGCCGGGAAGATCATCATCGGGTTGTAGTAGTTCACGCCGTTTGCCTCACGAGCGAATTCACCCGGGTTGACGTCAGTGATCTCCTCATACATGTCGAAGAGGTTGCCGTAGCGCTGACGCACAACGTCAATGCCGAGACGGTTGATAGCCTCTGAGAAGTCGAGGAACACGGCAAGACCGGTATTGTTTACACCGAAGCCGGCGTCACAACGTTCTTTTGCGGCGCGTGATGCCACGTCACGCGGAACGAGGTTGCCGAATGCCGGGTAACGGCGCTCCAGATAGTAGTCGCGGTCCTCTTCAGGGATATCGCTACCCTTGATCTGACCCTTCTGAAGTTTTACTGCGTCTTCAAGTTTCTTGGGCACCCAGATACGTCCGTCGTTACGGAGAGACTCAGACATCAAAGTAAGCTTTGACTGCTTGTCGCCGTGAACGGGGATACAGGTCGGGTGGATCTGCACGTAAGCGGGGTTTGCGAAGTATGCACCCTTGCGGTAGCATGCCATGGCAGCCGAGCAGTTGCAGCCCATTGCATTTGTTGAAAGGAAGTATGTGTTGCCGTATCCGCCGGTTGCGATGACTACAGCGTGTGCTGCGAAACGCTCGAGCTTACCTGTCACAAGGTTCTTGGCAATGATACCGCGTGCGCGTTCCACGCCATCCTTATCCTTAATAAGCACCACGTCGTGCATCTCATAACGGTTGTAGCTCTTCACCTTCCCTGCCTGGATCTGGCGGTTGAGCGAAGAATATGCACCGAGAAGAAGCTGCTGGCCGGTCTGACCTTTTGCATAGAATGTACGGCTCACCTGAGCGCCACCGAATGAACGGTTGGCAAGAAGACCGCCGTATTCACGTGCGAAAGGCACACCCTGAGCCACACACTGGTCGATGATGTTGTTTGACACCTCGGCAAGACGATATACGTTTGCCTCGCGGGCACGGTAGTCGCCACCTTTCACTGTGTCATAGAAAAGACGATATACGGAGTCACCGTCGTTCTGATAATTCTTTGCAGCATTGATACCGCCCTGTGCAGCGATTGAGTGTGCACGGCGGGGGCTGTCCTGAATACAGAAGTTAAGCACGTTGAAACCCATCTCTGCAAGTGTTGATGCTGCAGATGCGCCTGCAAGACCTGTGCCGACAACGATCACGTCGAGACGGCGCTTGTTGGCGGGGTTGACGAGTTTCTGGTGAGCCTTGTAGTTGGTCCATTTCTCAGCGACAGGACCCTCCGGGATCTTGGAATCAGCCGGATTCATTATTCTGATGTTTTCTTTTATATTTTCCATATCGCTAATTAGTTGGCTGGTTGGGGTGTGGTTTCTGTAGGGAGATCGGCAGAGGGAGCTGCGTCTACATCGAGATATTCGATAAGAGCGGCTGCGCGCTTAATGGTTTCAAGACGGGCGGGGAACTGAGGATCGTTTGCAAAATAGCTTTGAGCCTCCGGAGCCTCCATCTGGGAGAGTGTGCCCTGGATCATCTGCTTCATCTGATCGAAAGGAGCTGCCGTGATAGCGTTGGCTGCGTCAGGACCGAAGTCTTTCTCAAACATAGGCACGAGCATCTCCTTATATTGCTGACGGAGCACCTCGTCCGTCTTGTAGTAGTTCTCGTGTGCTTTTACTGTGAATACAATCGCCTGTGCTATGAAAAGAAGCACTACGATTGAGCTCCACCAGCAAGCCACCTTCTTAAGACGGCAGATCCATACCTGATTGTCCCATCCGATTGACTGGAACATTGACCAGATACCATGGTTCAGGTGGAACCATAGGGCGATAAAGCCGACAATGTAGACGATCGGTGTCCATACGCAAGAGAACGCCTCCTGAATGAAGAGCGTGCCTGCTGCGGGAGGAAGCACGTCATGCACGCCCCTGATCTCCTGAAGCTGCATCTTTGCCCAGAACTGGATAAGATGAACCACAAGGAAAGCAAGGATCACAATGCCGAGCACAAGCATGTTCTGGCTTGACCATTCCACAGTCTTGGGACGACGGGAGATGGCATAACGGTCTGCTCCACGTGCCTTCCTGTTCTGAAGGGTGAGCATCACCGCATAGATGATGTGGATGATGATGAACAAAGCCAATCCGGCTGACGCGATCAACGCATACCAGTTAGCGCCAAGGAACTCGCATACCGAGTTGTAGGCGGCTGGCCAGCAGATAGCTATGGCATTCATCAAACAGTGAAATGTGAGGAATAGGACGAGCACGGCGCCGGTGACGGCCATGACGAACTTACGTCCTACAGATGAGCTTGATAACCACATAGCAGTTTTTAGTTTAATTTAAATTATTATTAGTTATTGAGTTTTTAAATCTCAGTTTGATTCTCTCAGGGGAAAGTCCTTATCGCCGGACATGGAGACACACCCGGCGTAAATATGTGCAAATTTATGTTTTTTTGTCCATTCTTACAAAGTTTTCCCAAGGTATTTTTTAACAACTTTTCTCTTTTTATGAAATTTATCGTTTCCCCTGTATCTTTGCTTCTACATCCCCTTTATTTATTCCACCTGAAAAAGAAAAGGCGTGTCAGAAAAATTCCACCTCTGAACATCAGTTCTGTGCACATCGCTATCCACACCCCCTCAAGTCCCATGCTCTTCGACAACCACCATGCAAGAGGGACTCTCACAAGCCAGATGCTACCGAAATTCATAAGCGCAGGCACTGTCGTGTGCCCTACCCCCACAAACGCGCCGTAAGCCACTATCGACGCGGCAAACATCGGCTCCGCCCACGCCTCTATGCGAAGCACTTTGGCTCCGAGTGTGCTGATAGCCTCCACAGGCGTAATCAGTGACATTATATCTTGCGCAAACACATACATCAACAACCCCATGACAGCCATAACCACCATTCCTAACCCTACTGCCATATATCCGAATTTCCGGGTAAGCCTCGGGCGTTGTGCCCCGTGGCTCTGTCCTGTCAGCGCCATCGCGGCGTCACCGATTCCATAGCCCGGCATATAACACAGGCTTTCTGCAGTCACTGCGAAAGCGTTGGCGGCTATTGCCACAACCCCCAACGGAGCAACGATTGTCGTGACCGCTATCTGCGCACCACATATAACTGCGTGTTCAACAGTCATGGGGAAGGATATTCCCGCTGCCTTTCGCGTGATTTCACGCGAAAGTTTCCATGGTCCCGGATGTCCCTTAAGTTTTATCTCATTCTGTCGACGGCAGGCATACCACATCATCAGCACAGCACACACGGCTTCTGCTCCGACTGTCCCCAAGGCCGCCCCAAGAACCCCTAACCCCGCTCCAGGCACTGTTATCTCCATTCCCAAAGGGGAATAGGTGTGCGAAGGGAAAATAAGAAGGAAATTAAACACACAATCAAGAAGGCACATCAGCCCGCTTATCATGCTCGGCACTTTCATATTTCCGGTACAACGCAGCATACCCCCTGCAAGATAATTCAGTGTCAGCAACGGCAACGCAGCAACAAACACAACAAAATATAGAGTGGCGTTGCCGCATATCTCCGCTTCCCCGCCAAGCCATCTTGGGAGATCCCCGGCAATCCCAACACCGATGGCAGTGATCACCAGGCTGAAGATCAACGATGCTATTATACCTTGCCGGAACACCCGTCTCGCCCCTTCCGCATCGTTGGCTCCGACCTTATGAGCCACTTGAACGGAGTAGCCGGAAGTCATCGCAGAACAGATTCCCCAAAACAGCCAAAGACTTGTGGAGACAAGACCTATCGAGGCGGAATCGTCGGCACCGAGCCGCCCTACCATCGAGGCGTCGATATATTGCATGGCGATGCTCGACAATTGAGCAAGCATCGCAGGCAATGACAACGACACAGTGAGCGACAGCCGTTGTCCCCATGACAACGGCTGCCCTTCCCGTATCAATTTTATATCTGATGTCAATTCAAATCCTTTTAATTGTTTGCAGCTTCTGCCTGATCATTTTCCCAAACGTCTGTCCACTCCATATATTGCAACAGACACTCAAACAAATAAAGAGAACAGAAAAACAAAAGTACATAAGAATCATTGTTGAACAGAAGTACAGAAGCAATGTTGATGAACAGAAGTAAAGCAGAACATAAATATATTTAAGTCCCTATATTTATTAAACTTCTATCCTTTTGTTTTATTTAAACTTCTGTCCTTTTGTCCTTATGTTTCTATTTAAACTTCTGTCCTTTTGTCCTTATGTTCACCTAAAGCATCGAGGATTTTATTGAGTTGACAACGCGCATAATCTCTGCGTCGCCAACGTAGGGTCCTGCCGGGATACAAAGTCCCCGGTTGAAAAGATCTTCACTGACACCGTTGACGTATGCCGGACAATCGGCAAACACCGGCTGCAGATGCATCGGTTTCCAGAGATGTCGCGTCTCGATATTTTCTTTCTCCAACATTCTGCGCATCGCCTCCGGAGCGCCGCAGCCGTCGTCTCCTTTCACTCTAACCGCGCCATTAAATGTTATGGCACATAGCCAGAAATTGCTGTCGAATTCCGGTCCGGGGTTCTCATGCAACTCAACGCCGTGGATATCGGCAAGCAGTTCCCTATAGCGGCTCTGCACATACCGGTGGTGGGCAAGATGTTCATCAACGATTGTCATCTGCCCGCGACCGATACCGGCTGAAATATTGCTGAGCCGATAGTTGTAGCCTATCCGTTCATGCTGATACCACGGATAAGGCTCGCGTGATTGAGTGGCATAACTTGTCACAAGCTTCGCTGTATCTTCATCCGGGCAGATCAAGGCTCCGCCTCCGGAGGTTGTGATCATCTTGTTTCCGTTGAAAGAAAGCACGCCGTAGCGCCCGAACGTGCCGCAATATTGTCCGTTATAGCGGCTTCCGAAAGCCTCGGCGGAGTCTTCAAGCACCGGGATTTCCCATTTCGCGGCAACAGCAAGAATCTCATCTATCTTTGCAGGCATTCCATAAAGATAGACAGGGATGATTGCCTTGGGCTTTTTGCCGGTCTTTTTAATTCTGTCGGCTATAGCTTCGTCAAGCAAACGGGGATCCATGTTCCATGTGTCAGGTTCGGAATCTACAAAGACAGGAGTTGCTCCCACATAAGTGACTGGATTTGCCGATGCGCTGAAAGTAAAACTCTGCACCATCACCTCGTCACCGTGTCCCACTCCTAACGCTACAAGCCCCAAATGAATAGCGGCTGTCCCGGCTGAAAGCGCCACAATCCTCTTCTGCGCAAGCAAAGTCCGGTCATGACTTATCTCAAGACCGGGAGCCTGCACGGTTGTCGACTCTCCTTTCGCATCAGTCTCTCCGTAAATAAAAAAATGCTCAAGGTCTTTCTCAAAGCCGTTGACATTCGGTCCGAGAGGCAATACCCAATTCTCCGCAAAAGCTTCATTTATGAAATCCATCTCCTTGCCGCTCATGTGGCAAAGACAAAGCAATATTCGCTTGTTCATACTTTATTCAGTCAGTAAAAGATTCCACCTTTCCCTTTTCATAACTTTTAAGTTACAAAAGTAGCAACTCAGAAGAATATATGCAAAACATCTTCAATAAATTGAAAAATTACTCATCTTCGTTGTTATTCAAGACGCAACCTTGTTATTTTCAAAAGGTCTTCATTGTCATCACTATCGTTGAGGATATTGTCTTCAAAAAGAAGAATTGCATTGTCAGCGACTTTCCACCCCATATAAGGATCAAATTTATTCTCCTCCAACTGCCACTCCCCTATCTTATTAAAGTTATCGTCAAACACTTTCAGACAGAGTCGCCTTGAATACATCCCTTTTTCAATGTCATTTGAATATTCTTCAAGTGAAGGAGTAAGATAAAACTGCACGTACACACCCATGTCTTTCATGTATTCAACCGGGAAATAATGAGGATTGACAACGCCGTGACGGGATATGCCATCTGGATCTTCGTCCACACATTTCTCTGCATGATCGGCTGCATAATTGGAATGGTCTTCTATCGTTTGGACATTACCTGTGGATCTGTCTTTCACCATAAATTTTGATTCGTATGGGAAAGACGCTATGATCAGACTGTCTGTTACCGTGACATTGGGATATCTCATGAATCCATATTCCTTAGGTGCCCCAGCCTCAATCAATTGCATCCTGTTTTCAATAGAATCACTCGCAAAATTATATGTTACAACGGAAACTGCTCCATTTTCCGCAATCGGATAGCTCACACTACCTTTATCCGGCTTTATAAGTATATTTGAGGCACTTGACCGTGCATTCTTCTCAAGAAGTGCATATTCAGCCAACGGGAGTTCATACGAATTTTTGATACTCCCGGCAAGTGACACCTCATATAGTTTGATCCCATCAAAAATAGCGAACGTACTGTCTGTCAGTTGTTCTATCAATGATACTCTCCCGGGAATCCCGTCTGCTCCTTCCCTATTCAACACTACAGATCCCACCGGTATACCTGATTCAATATCATAACGGTCTATTGAATTTGTGCGATAATTATATCCGCTGACAACATTGCCGTTTACATTCACAAAAATATAAGACGGCAAACTTCCCTCAATAGATGATGCGTCAATTCTGATGGTGTCGCTTTGCAGTCTCAATTCACTATCATATTCATTCCCTGCGGACTTTCCACATCCGCTATTAGCGGTTAATAATAAGCCGCCGATTGCAGCAACAGTCAACAATCCTCTCATAACAATTAAAATTCAAAATTATATCTCAAAATACAATCTTCCTCTATATTCAAAATATAAAGAGTTGAAGAATATAGATCGATATCGAAACAAGTTACATTTTTCATAGGAAGATTTATCTTCATTATAGGTTCTCCATCCCAATTAAAGAAAAGCAGTGACTGACCCGATAGTTGCTCGTTTTCATATTCATTTTCAATGGCCACAAAGAAATCTTTGTAAGCATTGATCCCGCCATATATTGTGACACTATTATCACGCCGCTCAAACGAAGACGCAATATCTGTCTCGACACCACACCTCACCAATGAAAAACCTTCATCTGACAGGTAATCGAAGACGTTTATTATTCCTCTGGTTGCCTGAAACTCTGCAACCCTGCTGCCACCCGGTTGAAACACAGGGAAACTCGACAATACTCCGATATCCTCCATACTGTCTACATTCCTGTTGTTAAGCAATGATAAGACTCTTGATTCTTTAGATTTGTCGTCTTTAAATAGTTCCCTTTTGATTTTCAACTTCTCTGGATCCACTGAAATCATATATCCGTAACACTCTGGCAAAGAATAGTAAAATACCGGAAATACTGGAACATTCGGTATCTCTTTTGTCTCTCCAATTAATTGAGAGGAATCCAATGAGGCAGTCAAATCGATTGAAACCAATTGCTTCTTATCAAATTGTGGTATTTCGAGAATATTTTTCCCGTCAGTTAAATCTGATTCCAATGAGGTTTGATTTATTGGCAATGGGTATGCCAATTCCAAAGGACCGTTTCCCAATTTAAGAATACTTCCAACTGAATCAAATGTTGGGAGGCGGTACAATTTCCATAATCCATTCTTATCCTGCGTGGAAACAATAAGCAGCGAATCCACAAGTTTAAAATCCATTATTCCCAAGGCGTCTATATCGACTCTCTCTCCATCCTTCTCTGCCAAACTCATCACCTTAGGAAAGTCACAATACATTTTGACATCATCCAAATCTCCATCAGGCATTTTTTCTCCACACCCCATTAAAATCTGAGACGCAACCGACATTGCCAATACTACAATACTTTTGAATTTTTTCATGACGTATTTCCGATTTAATTTCAAACACCTCAACTTTAGTTCATAAAAATGTCATCGCTGCTGCTCTGATTTTTTCTTTTCAAGGAATTCATTGATGCCGCACAGATGCTCCCTCACCCGTCCGTCTCCAAATTCATAGACCTTCTCCACAAGCCCGTCCAAGAAGTCACGGTCATGGCTTACCACTATCAATGTGCCGTCGAAATCTCTCAAAGCCTGTTTCAGGATATCTTTCGTCTTCAGGTCAAGATGATTGGTGGGCTCATCAAGAATCAACAGGTTTATCGGTTCAAGAAGCAACTTTATCATGCAGAGGCGCACCCTCTCGCCTCCCGACAAGACTTTCACCTTTTTCTGATTCTCCTCGCCCCCAAACATGAAAGCACCGAGCAAATCCCTTATCTTGAGACGGACATCGCCTACAGCGATATCGTCGATAGTCTGAAACACCGTGAGATTCTCGTCAAGAAGAGACGCGCTGTTCTGAGCGAAATAACCTATCTTTACGTTATGACCTAATGTAATAGTCCCGTCATGCTCTATCTCCCGCATGATGGCTTTTATCATTGTGGATTTCCCTTCGCCGTTACGTCCTGCAAAAGCCACCTTGTCGCCACGGCTTATAATAAACGAGGCATTGGAAAACACAGTCTTGCCGTCATAGCTCTTCCCTACCTCCTCCGACGTTACAGGGTAGCTCCCGCTTCGAGGACATGGCGGGAACTTAAGTCGCAAAGCCGAGGTATCTTCCTCGTCAACCTCCACAATCTCCAGCTTTTCAAGCCACTTAACCTTGCTCTGCACCTGATAGGTCTTTGAATAAGTGCCCTTAAACCTTTCGATAAACTCCTTTGCCTCGGCTATCTGTTTCTGCTGATCATCATATTGCTTCTGCTGTTGCTGCCGGCGTTCCTTCCGCAGTTCAAGATAATGGCTGTAGCGTGCCTTATAGTCATAGATTCTGCCGAGGGTCACTTCAATAGTTCGTGTAGTGATGTTATCTATGAAACGGCGGTCGTGGCTTATCACCACTACAGCCATAGGACTGTTAACTATAAAATCTTCGAGCCACCCTATCGACTCGATATCGAGGTGATTGGTCGGCTCATCGAGCAAAAGCACGTCAGGATTCTGCAAAAGCAGTTTCGCAAGCTCGATCCTCATGCGCCATCCTCCGGAAAATTCCGAAGTGGGACGGTTGAAGTCTTCCCGCTTGAAGCCAAGTCCAAGCAATGCCTTCTCCACATCCTCCTCGAAATGGGTCATGTCTATGGCATAAAACTTTTCACTCGCGGCAGCCACCTTGTCAATCAAAGCCATGTAGGAATCGCTTTCATAATCGGTGCGTGTTGCAAGCTCATTGTTCATGGCATCAATCTCCGCTTCCATTTCCCGGAGATGGGCAAAAGCCTGAGAAGCCTCCTCAAAAACGGTGCGCACATCTTCCGTCATCATGTGCTGGGGAAGATAGCACACGGTGCAGTCCTTAGGTGCGGAGACCCTTCCCGAAGTGGGCTGTCTCACACCCGCAAGAATCTTAAGAAGCGTGCTCTTGCCCGCCCCGTTCTTGCCCATCAGTGCAATACGGTCTTTGGGATTTATTACAAAAGAAACATCCTTGAAAAGGGTCGTTCCCCCAAACTCGACAGTCAGTCCGTCTACCGATAACATATCTATAAATTATTTAAATTTCGCACGCTTACTTTCGCCTGCGGAAATTGAATCATAACAATGCGGATCCGGAAATAATCCGATATATTTCCGAATCCGCTGCAAAGATACAACTTTTTTATAACATGCACATTGATCGTTCCCTCCATCCACTCCATCCACTCCATCCGCTTCCGTATTATCTGAATATCGCGGGATTATCAGAGGGAGTGCAGACAATCGAATAGTTGCCGGGAGAATACTCCTTTGTGGCTGTATCACCCGGGAGAGCGACATCAGCAACCGCCCCTTCAGGAACAGTGAAATTCCATATCCACTTATCGCCTTCATACTTCCAATGACTCTTCACAACCCCGGATGCTGAAGAATACTCTGCCTTCACAAATCCGAGTCTTCGGTCAGGCACCGGTTTCATAACGATACGCCGGAAACCTGGAGCCGACGAATCTGAGGCTATGCCTGCCATTGTCTCCCACATCCATTCACCTACACATCCATAGGCATAATGATTGAAACTGTTCATTCCCTGAGGTCCCATGCCGTGTTCAATCATATAACTGTTCCAACGCTCCCAGATTGTGGTGGCACCATTGTCGACAGAATAAAGCCAACTTGGATTTTTACGCTGAAACAACAGTTCATAAGCGATGTCCGACATCCCGTTTTCAGTAAGAGTGGGCATCAATATCGACGTGCCGAGAAATCCGGTCTGAAGACAATTGTCGTGTTGAGCAAAATTTTCCCGTAGACGATTGATGATATTTTCCTTCGCCTCCCCCTCAAAAAGATTGTTTTTGAGGGCAAACAACGCCGGAGTCTGCATCGTGTTGAGAATTTCCGTCAGAAACGTACCGTCAGCCCGAAAGAACGTCTCCCGCAAATAATCACGTGCCTCATCGGCGATTTTCCGATAATGCGAGCCGTCGCGTCCTATCGCGTTCGCCATGTCGCACATCATCTCAGCATCCATAAGCCAATAGCTGCCGCTAAGATAATTCCAATACTCATAGGTTTCCGGCCGCACGTGCCAATTGCCCTGATAGTCCTGATAATCTTTTCTTCCGCTGCAACTTTCCAGAGGCTCATAGCTCAACCAGTCAGCCCATTGATAATTGCCGTTCTCCGCCACATGAGCATGATGATTATATCGTGTGCCGCTGATATGATCAAGATATTTCTCCATTGCTTCCCAATTTTCGGAAATAATATCCGTGTCGCCATATTGTTTCCATACCACCCAAGGCACAATCACTCCGGCATCTGACCATCCGAGACGGTTCATATCGGTAGGAAACGCACCATATTGTGCCTGTGGCGCCACTCCGGGAAATCCACCGAGTTCATGTTGTGTGTCGCGCATATCGCGCATCCACTTGTGAAAGAAGCGTCTTGTGTCGGCAAAAAAGGTTCCGGTCTCGGCAAAGACCTGAGTGTCGGCTGTCCATCCGAGCCGCTCGTTGCGTTGCGGACAATCGGTAGGGACGGAAAGATAATTCGAACGCTGACCCCAGACTGTGTTGGAGATAAGGCAGTTGATTGCGGGATCTCCCGTAGTGATAGTCCCGGTCTCAAGATTGCGGGATATGGAACTAACAGGAATTGACTTCACCCTTTTGATTTTCACATCATCATCAGCAGTGACAGAGATGAACCGGTAGCCAAAAAATGTACATTCCGGTCGATACGTCTCATACCCCCTGCCACCGGCAAAAGTGTAGTCAAGAAGCATCCCAGTCTCCGGTACACGGAGATTAAGACGATGACAACTTCCTTCGGGACCATCCATTCCTCGGCTTTTCGAACCGTTTCCGTCATTGAGTATTTCCGAAGGTCGGCAACTGAGTCTGGTACCCTCTTTTGCCTTGAATTCAAATTCCGGGACAGCAGCACAATTCTGTCCGAAATCCACTACAAGCGTCTCACCTTTACGAAGAATAATATCCTTGCCCGCGCCATATATCTTTACAATATTGACAGTGCCATATTCATCTTCTGTATCTCCTGTCACACCTTTCCATGTGTAGGCTTTAACAGGAAGAAGGGCAAGGTCCTCCCGGAAATAAACTTCTGCTCCATCTGACGGAAAAATCTTTCCTTGAAATTCGTTGTTCTTCTCAGGAACAGAAAACTGACCGGATGAAGCATATCCGGGAAGTTGCCTCGCATCATAATCCTCTCCATCGAAAATGGCGGCATGTCTGACACGGCCGGCTATCCCGGCTTTCCAGTCATCCGTGTTTGTGCCAAAATAATCTTTACAACCATCGGCGTAAGTGACTTCAAGCACTCCGCGGAACGCAACCTTCTTTCCTATCATTCCTTCATGACCGCCGGGCGTTATGATCTTGTCTGCCCACCATCCGGGAGTGACCTGAACTGCCAACTCATTGACGGCATCCGGTTCTCGTGAGAAAAGATCCGTGATATCGTATGTAAAAGAGAGTTTAGTCTTTTCATAATGAGTGAAACCCGGCTTCAGGATCTCATCTCCAACGATGCGACGGTTCACATAAAGTTGATACACCCCAAGACCTGAAGTCATCCAACGTGCAGAAACAACTTCCTTACCACATTTCACCTTTGCCACAAACCATCCGGCACCGTCGGCGGCACGCTCATTAGAGCCTTCCACCCTCCCCGTCACTACGGGAGCATCGGCTACAGAAATCCATTCCGAACATTTCCATAACGAATCAGGCAACGCATCGGTAAACTTACCTCCGGGATTCCTTCGTCCCGCAGCGTCGGTACTGCAAGGCGACAACAAGAGTATAGCCGCCGGAATCATTATTTTTGCAACTTTCATTATATTAGTCTGTTTTAAACCGGCTTCATACTTATGGAGTCGGGAATGAGGGAAACGACTGTGAGGAGGGTCAGGACTCCTTTTACATCAAATTCGTTGACAGGAGCAGGAAGGAGAAGTGTCTCTCCCTTTTTCACAGGCGTCGAGACTCCATCCACCTTCAATTGTCCCTCACCGCCGACACATAGCAGCCCCATAAAGGAATCTTGCGGATTCTTTATTGTGCGCTCCCCTTCCACAGCTTCTCTGACCACTGAAAAACATGGACCCGAAACAAGTGGATGCGAAGCTGCACGCGAATCTTCATCATGTTTTTCCGGACAATATAAAAACGGCATCTGATGATTGTCCAAGCGGTGGCAGACTTCCACAGCAAGACGGTTTTCGTTGTCCACAAGTTTTATGTTGATAGGAAATTCTCCGCCATATAGCGAATATATTCCTTCTCCTATCAAATTGCCCTTCAGGTTATCCACGAGGGCTTGCAGTTCCATTCCCGCATTGTCTCCCTCAGCTACAATACTTTGCTTCCCGGGCACCACAGACAACTCCCAGCTTTCCCCAATAGCACTGCAATTTACTGACAGTCCTTTGAAACGGGCGATGTGGTCTCCCCCCTGTCCCATGTTTCCGAAATATGGCAGAAGTTTAATCGGTTGTCTCATTGGATACCTCTTTTATTTTGAACCTTGTTCTGTCGGGAAAAGCAACATAAGTGCGGGAAGCGACGAAGCCGCATAGCTTCCTATCATGACACTGTCAGGCGTAGCCACACCCAATTCTCCATCGCAAATGCCGGCGGCATTCCGATTGCCGAGACCTGCGGTTATATTTCTCTCGATAAATTCCCTATACTGTTCCTGTCCGCATTCATTGATCAGAATATCCATATATTGAGCCCAAATGGCAGGATAGACACCCTGTTCAAGACTTCCCTGATCGTAAGGATTGTTCGGATTATGAGCCCATGGCAGATATCCTCCCTTGGAAAGTTCATTGATAGAATAATCAGCGCCCGCCTTGGCATTGTCGAGATACGTAGAATCCCCTGTTGCCTTATAAAGCAAAGAGGCAGCTCCTATAAACGTCCCCTGGTTATAGAGCAACGGATGACCACCGCGGGAATCGCCATGACGGTTGTCTACGATCATCCCTGTCTGCATGTCGCCAAGTTTTTCAGCCGACCATCCGTAGATTTCCTTCGCCATCTCCAAATAACGGTCTTTCGTCTCATAATGAGGACGAATGAACGAACCGTATGAATTTGTCCATGATTCCGGATTTTCGTCTCCCTTACGGTCGGCGGGAGCAAGATCATACAGCAACATCGCGGCAACCACTGTCGGGAAATTGATACACGACATTTTTCCGTCGCCTGCAGCATTGGCGTTAGGATTTTCGATCGGCTGCCATTGCCAGAACATACCACCGCCCAAATCTTTTGCAGGATCGGCGTATGACCCGGTGTCCCCTACACGCGGGGAGCCATACCACACACGGGCAAAGCTTTTCTCGGCAAGTTCACGACAATCATCTCTACCAAGAATCTTTGCAGCCCTTGCCATTGTGATGGTCCACCATTGAATGTCGTCATATATGAACCATCCTTTGTTGGTGTCGTTATTGTCAAAATCAAAATTCAAATAGTGAGCCACGTTTCCGTCAAGGATTTTATTGGCGAGAGCGCGGTATTGCCCCTCGCGCTCCTTATCCCCATTCTCTCTGGCGAGAAGCATCGCGTTCATAGCCATGTCGGCATACATCGGCTGGCACCATATCGCAGCCGCACCCCCCCAGCGGTCTACAGCGGCGGAATCCGCGGTAGTGTTTTTATAGATATATTTTGTGGAATCAAGAAACACAGTGTTGAAAGCATCGTATGCCTCGAATGCTGTATTTATCTTGTCGGCAGATTTAGGGCTGCCACAAGCCGCCATTCCCATTAAAGATGCGGCTATAATCGAAAATGGAATCAGTTTCATGTTTTTATGAGTTTTGAATTTAGTTGCACTCGCGCCACAATCAAGATCGGGAGCAATTATGAATATGCATTATGAATTGACTATCACCAGCGGAAAGTGACCTTCCTGCCGTCGGGTCGGTTATCAAATTTAATAAGATAAGTGCGTGTGGAGGGATCCCAAGCCGACAATGAGTTTGATTCAACGCCATCTATCGTAACGCTCTTGGGAGCCGACGGCAGAAGCACACGTGCAATGCCGTCAGTATCTATCGGGCTTTTTGCCACAAACGTGTATTCTTTCTTCCCTCTCTCCTCATCACTCTCCCGGAAAGATGCGGCAAGCACCTGAGGAGTCTTCGGTTCCCTCACGTTGCCGAGATCAAGCAGTAGCACCTGACTGCCGGGGTTGACAGTGACTTCATTCATGACAGGAAGCGAAGGGTCGAACATATCTATATATTTCCCTTTAAGAGACAAGGGGGTGTTGTCGACACTTTCATCAACCACAGCAGCGAGAGTGTATTGCCCGCGACGCAACAGATAATTGTTCTTGAATTTTAATTTACCCCCCTTTGCCTCTTTTTCATAAAGACCGGTAAGCGTGGTGATAAACTTGTCATCGCCATTGTCGGAAAGGATAAATTCTTTTGGATCATGACGCAACACATGTACTGTGCCTTTCCCTATTTTATAACTACCTTCGCCTGCATTTTCCGGCATACCCATCAGCGAGAACAGGTGTTGTGACGGTGCTGAATAAGAGTTTTCACCAGTCGACCACCATTCAGGCACTTTCTGAAACGGGTCTTTGTCAGATCCGCAGAATAGCAACACCCCTCCTTTTTTAACCCAATCTGCAAGGTGAGCGTGGGCAACAGGATCAAGAGGTTTCATATTGGAATATGTCATCACAAGCACTTTCGTATCTGCCAAAGTGGCAGGGAAACCAAGATTTTCAATATGCACGGTCTTTACGGGCACACCACGCTTCACAAGAGGCAAAGCCATACCATAGAAATTGGAAAGCTGCGGATCGTCATACCCTTCATGTAAAGGGAATCGTTGGAACATTAAAGAATTAGACATCAGAACGCCGATTCCGTGATTTCCCGACACCTTGTTTTCAACCACCGGCATCTTGTTGAGGGCATTGATCATCACTTGCATCTGAGTGGAATAAAAACGGGGTATCTTGGTTTTCTCGTCGCTGTCGGCGCTCACCTTATAAAGACCTTCATAAATGCGTTCAGGCCATGGCATAACCTCATAATCCCCTACCCCTGGATAAAGAAGCTTGGCTGTGAAAGTAGCCTGGTAGTTGCGTTTATAATCGTCCCAGTCTTTTGCACGGTCTTCTATCGGGTCGGTAAGGAAAAACATCTTGCGCCCCGTCGGTGCCGTCATGGATTCCATCGAGCCATATTCAAGGAAAGCGGTTTCAAACACGCGCTCCTTATAATTGCCGTTATAATAGTTCGGCTCACGGGAAGTTCCAGTCCATACCTGTGCTATATACCCGTCGACACATGGCAACGAAGCAAGACTTGCCTCAGGGCTGACGATCTGCCATTGGGAATAATTCACCAATGAATGTGTCGGCACATAGCATTTTATATCCCTGCCGAGACTCTTGCCATACTCCTTGGCGTATGTGAACACCTCGTTGAGGGCGCGGTAATAAAGATGATATTTTAGTTTGTTGGCAAGATATGTGGCTTCCGGCGACTCATGTTGCGGCTGCCACTCCGTACCGTAATATTCTTTCCATTCTTTCTTGAATGCGTCGCTATAACCAGATCGTGCCCAGAATTCAGGTTCCTCCATGAAGATAGCGTCAATACCTGCATCGATCACACGCTTCACGTGTGCCTCCTTCATATATTTAAGGAAGTTCATCGACGGCACTATGTAAGGCACAAGGTGTCCGTGCCAGATTGTGTCACCTTTCATAGTGACCTGACCTTCGTCAAGATGAGATTTACCATCCCATTTGCCCGTGAAATAATCCTGGTATTCACCCCAGGCAATACCGGTCATGAAATGGACAGTATATCCTCGGTCACGCCAGCTTTTCACACGGTTTTCAAAATTGCGGTTACCTTCACGATCGGAAGGGTTGCCTCCGACTCCATACACCATCACGGCATCAGCACGGTTATCAATCGTGGGACGCCATTCACGCGAGGTCTGGAAAGTGGTCTTGACATTGTCGTTTGCGATTATGCCTGGCACTGAAGCGCACATCGACAGAATCAGCGGCAAAGCCGCCAACCTGCATTTTGAGGAAGGAGAGAGTGTGGTGTTTTCGTTTAGTTTCATGGTGCTTTTTTATTTATTGTAGTTGCCTAGACTTTTTTCTTTTTCAAGACTTCGTCAGGTTTTCGAGACGGTTTTGAAACTTGGAGAGAGAGTTTAGCTGTATAAACGACCGATGAAAGGATCAAAAGCGACCCAAAAGATGACGGAAGGTTGGGAAAGAGGTCTTTTTAAGGTAAAAAGACATAAGAATATCAATCTCCATAGAAAAGTTTAAACAACTTCATTGCAAAGTAAGACAACATTGTCAAGAATAATGTTCTATCGGTTGCCAAATAAGTATAAATCAACGTTTGTATACATATTTGGCAAGCATGGACACATTTATAATGACTCTATTTTATAATTTTACACAGATTTTAAAACGATCATAAATATTATCAACACAAATACGTTAAAAACTCAAGATGCGAACCTCATCCCACATCATGACTACTGCCGCATTGGCGGCAACCCTGACATTGATGTCAGGTTGCAACTCCACCAAAAGCCACAGCAGCCCTGTAGCCGATCCGGTGGATTATGTCAGCACTCTCGTAGGCACACAGTCTAAACATTCGCTGTCGACCGGCAACACCTATCCGGCAACCGCACTCCCATGGGGAATGAATTTCTGGACTCCCCAGACCGGCACAATGGGCGACGGTTGGGCATACACCTACGATGCCGACAAAATCCGAGGCATAAAACAGACCCACCAGCCAAGCCCCTGGATCAACGATTACGGTCAGTTCTCAATCATGCCTGTGACGGGCACCCCCGTCTTTGATCAGGATCAACGTGCCTCCTGGTTCTCCCATAAAGCCGAGGAGGCTCGTCCATATTATTACAAGGTATATCTTGCCGACCATGATGTAGTGGCTGAGGTGGCTCCTACCGAGCGCGCGGCAGCAATGCGTTTTACGTTCCCCGACAATCAGAGCTACGTTGTGGTCGATGCCATGGACAATGGGTCGTCTGTGACTGTAATACCTGAGGAGAACAAGATAGTGGGGTATACCACCAAAAACAGCGGTGGCGTTCCTGAGAATTTCAAGAATTACTTTGAGATCGTTTTCGACACCCCTTTCACCTACAGCTCAACTGTGCTCGACAATGGAGAAATAAATGAAGGGCGTAAAAGTGTGGAAGGAAACCACGCCGGAGCCATTATCGGATTCAAGACAGGCAAAGGACAGGTGGTAAACGCTAAGGTGGCTTCATCTTTCATAAGTCCTGAACAGGCATCCCTCAACATGAAAGAACTGGGTGACGGCGATTTTGAACGTATCAAAAACGAAGGCCGTCAGCGCTGGAATGATGTGCTCGGAGTGTTTGAGGTGGAAGACGATGACCTCGACAGACTGCGCACCTTCTATTCCTGCCTTTACCGTTCGGTGCTTTTCCCCCGCAGTTTCTATGAAATAAATGAAAAGGGTGAACCTGTACACTACAGCCCTTACAATGGGGAAGTGCTTCCCGGGTATATGTTTACCGACACAGGTTTCTGGGATACCTTCCGTTGCCTTTTCCCTCTTCTCAATCTTGCCTATCCCTCTATGAATGAAAAAATGCAGGAAGGTCTCGCCAATGCATACCGCGAAAGCGGATTCCTTCCGGAATGGGCAAGTCCCGGGCATCGTGGATGTATGGTGGGCAACAATTCCGCTTCAGTGGTTGCCGATGCATGGCTGAAGGGTGTAAAAGTGTCTGAAAAAGACATGGAGACACTTTGGGAAGCTGTCGTGAGCGGCACCACCAAGGTTCATCCTCAAGTATCCTCTACAGGTCGTCTCGGACACGAGTATTATGACTCGCTCGGCTATGTGCCTTATGATGTAGACATCCGTGAGAATGCCGCCCGTACTCTCGAATATGCCTACGACGACTGGTGTATCTACCAACTCGGCAAAAGCCTTGGAAAGAGCGAGGCGGAACTTGCTCCATTCAAGAAACATGCCATGAACTACAAGAACCTGTTCGATCCCGAACACAAGCTCATGCGCGGAAAGAACAAGGACGGTCAATTCCAATCCCCCTTCAACGCTCTGAAATGGGGAGACGCATTTACCGAAGGCAACTCCTGGCACTATACATGGTCCGTATTCCACGACCCCCAGGGTCTTATCGACCTTATGGGCGGGAACAAGGATTTCAACAACATGCTTGACTCCGTATTTTCTGTTCCGCCGATTTTCGACGAGAGCTACTATAACGCTGTGATTCATGAGATCCGCGAAATGCAGATCATGAATATGGGCAACTACGCCCACGGCAACCAGCCCATCCAGCACATGATCTATCTATACGACTGGTCAGGAGAGCCTTGGAAGGCTCAGAAATGGATCCGCGAAGTGATGGACAAGATGTATAACGCCAATCCCGACGGATATTGCGGTGATGAAGACAACGGTCAGACCTCTGCATGGTATGTGTTCTCCGCTCTCGGATTCTACCCTGTCTGCCCCGGAAGCGGTGAATATGCATTGGGCACACCTCTCTTCAAGAATATGAAGCTTAAACTTGAAAACGGAAAGACAGTCGAGATTGACGCCCCCGCCAACAGCCGTGACAACCGCTATATCAATTCTATGAAATTGAACGGCAGCAATCACGACCTCAACTATGTGACTCACGAGCAGCTCACAAACGGTGCCAAACTAAGCTTCGATATGTCGTCCGAACCCAATACGTCGCGCGGCACTTCCGCTGAGTCGGCTCCCTACTCTTTCTCAAAAGAGAAGTAACTCAAAACCTACATATACGATCAAAAACGGATAGTGCCTCATTTACGGTTCTATCCGTTTTTACATTCATACCCTTGCAACCCCGCTAAAAAGAGCGACATTCAGGTTGGATTGTTGGTGAGTTTGTTGTATATTTGCATTTAAATCTGCAAGGGTATGGAGAAAACTGTCATATATGGTGTCGGAGAGCAATCGTTTGAGGTGATGCGAGAACGCGGTTGCCTCTACGTCGACAAGACTCAGTTTATAGAAAAAATCACCCGATCCGGTGGTCAGTACTATTTCCTCGGACGTCCGCGACGCTTCGGGAAAAGTCTTTTCCTCTCGACCCTAAAATGTTTTTTCCAGGGACGGCGTGAACTCTTCAAGGGGCTTTATGCCGACTCTATGGACTGGGACTGGAGACCCAGACCAGTTCTATATATCGACCTCAATATAGAGAAATACCAACGCGACACCGATCTGAAAGAGGTGATGGAAAGTATGTTGAGGGGGTGGGAGAAAGAGTATGACGTAACTCCAATGTCTAACAATATCTCCATAAGGTTCAAGGAAATAATTGAAGCGGCATATAAGAAAACAGGCGAACGGGTCGTCATACTTGTTGACGAATACGACAAACCATTGGTCAGCAACCTCCACGACAACAGGATGTTTGAATTTTACCGCGACGAGCTTGCAGCACTTTACTCGAACTTCAAGAGCAGCGCGGAATATATCAGGATGGTTTTCCTCACAGGTGTCAGCCGGTTCGCTCACCTCTCGGTATTCTCAGGGCTGAACAATATCGATGATATATCCTTCGATGATCAATACAGCTCTATCTGTGGAATCTCTGAAGAGGAACTTTATTCAGATTTTAAGACAGGAATAAACATTCTTGCAAATAAATACGGAATGTCTTCTCTGGAAATCAAACGGGAACTGAAAGAACGTTATGACGGATACAGGTTTTCCGCAAACGGCGATGACATCTACAATCCTTATTCAATTGTAAACGTAATGAATAAGGAAGAGTTTCGTAATTATTGGATGCATTCCGGACAGGCAACTTTGCTGATGCAACAGCTCAACCGGTTTGATACAGACCTTGAATCTCTGTTTAACACCGTCTGCGACATTGAAGAACTCAGAGGTCTCGACCTTGACATTCCGCGTCCGGTAGCGTTGCTTTACCAGACCGGGTATCTGACAATAAAAGGTTTTGAAGATGACCTTTATACTCTCGGGCTTCCTAATCAGGAGGTTAAACAAGGGCTGTTGCTATACCTATTACCGACATATGTCAACCTACACAATTTAAATGCGAGATTCGTTGTTCAAAGTTTTGTAAAGGATCTGCTTGCAGGGGAGGCGGATGCGTTCATGACAAGACTCAAATCTTTGTTTGCATCTGTTCCATATGATATGAATATGGAATGTGAACAGAATCTTCATAACGCACTCTACATGTTGATGCTCCTGCTGGGGATTAATGTCCGGACAGAATACCGCACATCAAACGGAAGGATCGATCTGTTTATCTCCACCGACAGATACTATTATATTATAGAGATCAAACTCGACAGGTCTGCACAGGAGGCGATCGGTCAGATCAATTCAAAAGAATATGCTCTCCCCTTCAAAACAGACGGAAAGGAAATAATCAAGATAGGCGTCAATTTCTCTACCAAAGCAAGAACCATTTCCGACTGGATCATAGAGAAATGAGCAATTAGCAATGAACAATCAATCATAGAAATTTAAATACTTATGAAAATCTATAATTTCACATACCTCATCTCTCTGATAATATCGGGCACAATATCCCTTTTCTGTACAACATCTGACCTTTGTGCCCAACAGACAGGAAAGAAAAGGTCTACCGAAAAGTCGATGTCCGGAAAGAAACTGATATGGAGCGACGAGTTCAATGTGGATGGTCCTATCGATGCAAACTTCTGGAATTTTGAGGAAGGATTCGCAAGAAACCATGAAGATCAATGGTATCAGGATAAGAACGCCTACTGTAAAGACGGACTTCTTGTGATCGAATGTAAACAGGAAACCAAACCTAACCCGCTATATAAAGAGGGATCGGGAGAATGGAGGGAATCACGCAAAAATATAGAATATACCTCATCGTCTGTTAACACACGAGGCAAAAAGGAATTTAAATATGGCACTCTTGAAGTAAGAGCAAGAATACCTGTCGGACCCGGTGCATGGCCCGCCATCTGGACTTTAGGCACGGATAAGGAATGGCCGTCGAATGGAGAAATCGATGTGATGGAATATTACAGGATCGATGGTGTGCCCCACATTCTCGCCAACGCCGCATGGGGCACATCCCAAAGATTTAATGCAAAATGGAATACACAGACTGTCCCTTTCTCCAAATTCCTTCAGGAAGATCCGGACTGGGCTTCAAAATTCCACACATGGAGAATGGACTGGGATGAAAATGCATTAAACATTTATCTTGACGATCTCCTTATCAATCATACCGACCTCAAAGACACTGTCAACCCGGATGGATTCAACCCTATGCGACAGCCCCACTATATATTGCTTAATCTCGCTTTGGGAGGCGACAACGGTGGATTAATTGACCCCACGGCAATGCCTCTCCGCTATGAAATAGACTATGTACGTCTATACCAATAAGCCCTTTTATTCAAAACAACCTAAATTAACCATGACCATCCTAATTTGACCAGAGGTTGATAAACCTGACATCATACATGAAGAGATTATCTATCATATTATATCTTATTCTTTTCCAGAATTTACTTTGCGTATATCCGCAAGGACTGCAATTTCATGGAAATGAAAAAACCATCGCCGAAAGATCATCGCTTTCTATCCCGGGGGAAGATGAAGAGACTAAAAAGGTAGTAAAATATGGTGTGGATCTTGAAGTCAGGAACCATAATCTCAACAGTCCGGGAAATATACTTTATCTTCGCAACACTAAAGGGAATGAAGCTTTCACCCTTACATTCAATTACAATGTAGAAAACAGGAACGCCGTTTTTATTTTTGCAAAAAACGGAGAAAAGACTATCTTTTCCACATCCTTCACAAAAGAGGAAGTCCAAGAAAAATATCTCCCCGTTTCAATCAGAATCAACACACTATCCGGAGTTATCGACATCGCTATCGGTTCACACAAATCCACCATACCGATGCCCGAGCTAAAAGACACTCAATTATTTCCGCAACTTTATTTCGGTATGAGCCGCAATATTGTGGAATGTGCATCATTCTCCATACGTAACCTTCGAATCATAACAGACAATACTACAACCTATATTCCTCTTAGTGAATGTGTCGGTGAAAATGTGCATGACTCCAACAGAAATGTTATCGGAAATATCAAAAACCCTAAATGGCTTATAAACCGCTCTTTCTCATGGAATCCTATCTGGAAGGTATACTCTTCCACCCCGACAGGATTTGCATTCGATAAGACAAGACAAAAATTCCATTCATATAACGCCGATTCTATAAAGACATACAATATCCTCTCAAAAGGGTTGACCATGCTCCCGTTAAAAGGAGACAGTCTCCCCACCAAACTCGGTATGAACCTGATCGACGCCGAATCGGGCGCAATTATGCCATACGAGATATATCATGACGCTTTATTTGCAAAAATAAATCCGGAGACCGGAGAGTGGAAAATGCTCAACGTTTCCGAACCGAAGGCGGTGTGGCATCATCACGCTCATGTGTATCGTAAAAAAGATAATTCTCTTATACTTTTCGGAGGTTATGGCAATCGTACATATTCCGACAAATTGGTGAGATTCAATTTCAACAACAATCTTTGGGATACGATTCCTCTATCGGGAGACAAAATCCAGCCACGTTTCTTCACCTCAATGATGTTGACGGAATCGGAAGATTCGATCTATATTTACGGAGGGAAAGGGAATCTTGAAGGGAAACAAGACCTGGGCACTATCTATTATTATGATTTATATCTGATTGACCTGAATTCAAAGAAAGTAAAAAAACTTTGGGAGCAACCGGCGCCGGAAAACGACCGGGTGCCGGCAAGGACTTTATTACAGGATCCTGACAGGAAGCATTTCTATGCAATGATGTATCCTGAATATCAACCTCATTCCTCGCTACAACTTTTCCGCATAGACATAAACGACGGCAGTGCGACAGCAGTGGGGGATTCAGTACCGATCGTATCTGAAGAAATAGCCACAAATGTGGCATTATACGATAATCCCGCTTTCGAACAGATCTATTGTGTGGTGCAGGAATTTGAGAAATATGGAGAGACAACCACATCTGTCTATTCCATATCAACCCCTCCTGTATCATCAAGCCAACTCCTTTCTTTTTCTGAAAGCAACGGTTTAAAACGGTGGTCGACACTGTGGTATATCGCGGGGGGATGTGTCGCTGCTCTGACATTATTTGCTGTAGTGATAATAAGACGACAACGAAAGCCGACAAAGACAAAAAATATAGAGCCGAATCAGGCAACATTTTCCGAACAGGCTATTGAATTACCTGAAAACAACGGGACTAAGGAAGTGTCTGTTCCTGAAGGATCCGATTCTTCTGAGAGCGAATTATCTCAGAATGACACTACATCTACCTATCGTTTTATGTATCCTGAAAAAAACTGTATTTCTTTGTTCGGACCGTTATCGACACTCGACTCATCCGGAAGAGACATCACATACATGTTCAGCCGCAAATTAAAATTGGTATTTCTTTATATTCTGCTCAACACAATCAGTAAAAAAGGTGTGACTTCTAATGATCTTAACTCCGTGTTTTGGGCTGATAAAGAGCCGGACAAGGTCAAAAACCTGCGAAACGTCACTATTAACAAGCTTCGCAAGGTACTTACAGAAATAGAAGGGATCAGCCTCGTTTACGAACAAGGGTTGTTCCGTATAGATGTTTCCGACTCATGTTATTGCGACTATCTGCAAGTCTACAGAATCACATCGTCATTACAAAACCATCCGCTTGATGATGAAAAATCTGCCGAACTTAATACCATAATAATAAAGGGTAAATTTTTAGCAGACACTGAAGATTCCATATTCGATTATTATCGTCAGGAAATGGAGACTTACATGATCGAATATCTCACAGAAAAGATCACTGATTATTATCGACTCGGCAAGTATGACACAGCAAGACGCCTGAGCAATTCCTTGTTAAGGATCGACCCTCTGTCAGAGCATGCTCTGACATACGGCATCAAGGCTTACCGGGCTACCGGCCGACACGACAAGGCTATGGCATTATATAATTCTTTCACAAAAGAATATCGCAATATGATGGGTGAAGATTTCCCCAGAAGCATGGAAGATTTATAAAGCTAAAGCATTTGTTTAAGAGAATGTAAGACGCGCTCTTAAGAAGTATGGCAATCCTCACGGATTGCCATACTTCTTTAAACTAACTGTCTTTTATTCAACTTAACCTATTAATTAATTTTTATCTTTGTCAAAAATTATATAATTCACTAAAAAAATAATGAAATAAACAACCTAAAATCCTTTTTACCTATGATCCTTACCTTTTTATAATTCCTGACGGCATTTTATCAAAAAACTTGAAAAAACTGAATAACGATTATACACCTGCAAAATTACATTATCAGGTATTATTCAACAGGTTAAAAATGGGGTTAATTTTAAAATTAACCCCATTTTTTATTTATTAATCCTTTGAAAAACTCAATTGGAGCATACTGTTCATAACATATGAAGAATGCTCCTGGACCGGGCAATACCGGATTAATAAAAAACTTGGGTTAACAAAAGGGATATTAATCTGTAACTAACCGGGGAATTAATCCTCCAGACATAATTTTGCGGCATGATATTGTCCGGACAACTCCATAGATAGTATCTGATTCCATCATTACTTTTAATTAACCTTCATGAAAAATTAAATCCAACAACATGAAACAAAAACCTAAAGTCCCCCGAACGATTCCTGCTGCCATATCAAAAGCAGTGATTCTCGGGGCAGCCTTCTTAAGCACAGTGAGTGTCCCCGCTTATGCAAACGACACGACATCCTTTCAACGAGACAATCGAAACACCTCCACAGCCAACGGCGTGGTGACCGACAAAACAGGGGAATCCCTTCCCGGTGTTTCAGTGAGGATAGTCGGGAAAAACATTTTTACAGTGACCGATATAGATGGAAATTTTTCTATCAAGGCAGACAAAGGAGACAAGATCGAATTTTCTTTTATTGGTCATATTCCGGTCATTATAGACTACAACGGCAAGTCTCCCATCTCCATCGTAATGAAAGAGGATATGAAAGCGCTGGATGAAGTGGTCGTAGTAGGCTACGGCACCCAGAAGAAACTATCTTCCACCTCCGCCGTGTCGAGCATGAAAACAGACGCTATCGCACAGAAGCCGGTCACAAATATCTCCAACAGCATGGCAGGACGTGTTGCCGGAGTCATAGCGAAACAAGGATCGGGAGAACCGGGATGTGACGGGGCGTCACTGCGGATCCGCGGTGTTGCCACTCTCGGCAACCAATCTCCCCTTGTGGTTGTAGACGGAGTTCCCAGAGATTTCTCCAAACTCGATCCCAATATGATCGAAGACATCTCTATATTGAAGGATGCCGCTGCCGTTGCACCCTATGGCATGGCAGGCGCAAACGGCGTTATCCTCGTGACCACAAAGAAAGGTAAGACAGGGGCGCCAAAACTTTCCTACAGCGGTTTTGTGGGTTTTCAAAACCCGACAAGAATTACCGACCAGGTAAATTCTTACGAATATGCCCTTATGAAAAATGAAGCCGCGATGAACGCCGGCTATCCCAATTATTATGCATATTCGGCACACGACGTCGAGATGTTCCGCAAAACATGTGAAGGAGCGCCCGACGCTGACCCGGACCGCTATCCAAACAGCAACGGTCTCAGAGACCTGATCAGAAGCAATTCCGTTATGACAAATCATAATGTGCAATTATCCGGAGGTTCCGACAGATTCCGTTATTACGTGTCGTTAGGATATGCCTATCAGGAAGGTATGTGGAGTTCAACCAACTATCAGAGAGCAAACCTTCAGGCAAATTTAAGCATCGACGCAACAAAATACACCAATGTGACTCTCAATCTCGGAGGATGGCATGAAAAATCAGTATTCCCCGGAGTGTCGGCAGGAACCATAATGTATCAGGCATACCGCACCCCGCCTGTCTCTGCCATATATTATTCAAACGGATTATGGGGGCAGTATGTAGGACACTCCCTTATCGGAGAAGCATATCACAGCGGCTACAACCATCAGCCGGCAGATCAACTCAACACCTCCCTCTCCATCACCCAACAGCTTCCTTTCATCGAAGGACTTAGTATACAGGGAGTCGTCAACTATGACCCATACAGATGGAAAAAGAAAAATTATATGACACCCGTTCCCGTCTATTCACTCGACGCATCAAAAGACCCGTATGAATGGACTGAGGGACAACAAGGGCCAGAAAAGCCTAATCTGTCTCTTGAATACTCGGAAAGAGTCAACACCACAATCCAAGGCATGTTAAATTATAAGAACTCATTTGGCGCACACAACGTCTCCGCACTGGCAGTTGTGGAAGCAAGAATGAGCAACAGCTGGAACATGAATGCCAAACGCAACAACTACGGCATCAATGTAGACGAAATCAACGCAGGCAGCAGCGACCCCGCAGACATAAGCAACGGCGGCACGTCATGGAAAGAGCGTCAGATCGGCTACATCTTCCGTGCTGCATACAATTACGACAACCGTTATCTTGCGGAAGTGTCCGGCAGATATGACGGTCACTACTATTTCGCGCCGGGCAAGCGATTCGGATTCTTCCCAGCCTTCTCTTTGGGATGGAACATCGGCGAAGAAAATTTCATGGAAAAATACGAATGGATTGATAAGCTCAAACTTCGTGCATCTTACGGAGAATCAGGAAATCTTGCCGGAAGTTCCTATCAATATATGAGCGATTATGGCTTCGGCACCGCCGGAAATATCGGAGGAGTCCCGGTGATGGGCATGTGGGAAAATCTTCAGGGCAACCCCAACATCACATGGGAGAAGGCAAAGAAATTTGACTTGGGTGTGGAATTCTCAGTACTGAACGGAATGTTGGGACTTGAGGCAGACTATTTCTATGAAAAAAGATCTAACATGCTTATGGCTCCAAACGCACTTGTACCAGCAGAATACGGCATACCCTTGTCGCAGGTGAATGCCGGCAAGATGCACAATCAAGGTATCGACCTCACTCTGACTTTCAACAAACAAATAAATAAAGACTGGTTTGTGGGGGCAAGAGGCACCTTTACATACGCACACAACACACTTGATCAAATATTTGAGACAGATGCCACCTATAATAATCCCAACCGCAGACGCACAGGACGTGCCGACGGCACAATGTTCGGCTACCATGCAATCGGATATTTCACATACGATGATTTCAATCCAGACGGTTCGCTAAAAGCCGGGATAGCAACCCAACCGTGGGGACAGGTTTATCCGGGCGACCTGAGATATGAAGACCTATCAGGACCGGAAGGGGTTCCCGACGGAAAAATCGACGAACACGACCAGACTGTGATCGGTCTGTCGAACTGGAACCCTGAAATCATCTTTGGCATCGCCCCCAGCGTAAGATGGAAAAACTTTGACCTTGACGCTCTATTCCAGGGGGCTGCAAGAACCCATATTTCCCTCGGCGAGACACTGGTAATGCCTTTCTTCGATTCCGGATCGGCTACAAAACTTCAGTTCAAAGATCACTGGACCCCGGCAAACACAGATGCAAGATATCCTCGCCTCACAAGCGAAGTGACCGTCAACAACCACAGGCAGCCATCTTCCTGGTGGGTTAGAAACGCTTCTTATGTGCGTCTGAAAAGCATAGAAATCGGATATTCACTCCCTCAGAAAGCTCTCGATTTCCTCCATATCTCAGGACTTAGGGTATATATGTCAGGTCAGAACCTATGGACATGGACACCGTTCATGAAAGAGATCGTAGACCCGGAAGCAGGATCCGCAAATGGAAAATACTACACCCAGCAAGCCACCTACGCTTTTGGCTTGAACATAACATTCTAACAGACATCCATCAAAATGAAAATATTATCTTTAACTAAAAATATAGCCATAGCCACTTTCATTGCAATGGCTACCACTTCTTGCCAGGATTGGCTGGAAATAGAACCTAAAGACAGGTTTAGCGACGCCACCGTATGGGCATCGGAAGAGAATGCCGATATGTTCCTCAACGATATCTACAATCAGTTTCCTCATCTGAACAACGAGACACAATGTTTCGACCAGTATTCAGACAATTCTTATGTAGGAGCTGAGTGGATGAATGCCCGCACCACTATCTACACCGCCGCTCTCTCCCCCACAAGCTGGCTGTGCGGCCCTTGGGACATGTGGAAATGGGGACGCTCAAGCAACAGCGACGCCAAAGGACAGTATGAAAGGATCAGATCATGCAACCTCTTTATAAACAAAGTGACGGAATCAAACTTTTCAGATGATTACAAACGCGAACGTATTGCCGAGGCAAGATTCCTGAGAGCCTGGTTCTACCATTATCTATGGATGGCTTATGGCGGAGTCCCCATCATCACGGATGTGCTCGACAACAATGTCGACAGCGACATATTCTTCCCCAGAGCCACCGCTCGCGAGACGTTTGAATTTCTGGATAAAGAATTGAGCGAAATCATTCCCGACCTGCCTCTCTCGAGAGGAGGGTCAGAAGGAGGGAAAGCGACCCGTCCCGCCGCAATGACCCTAAAAGGCTGGATCGAACTATTCCACGCAAGTGAACTGCGCAACCCCTCATCCGACAGATCAAGATGGGAAAAGGCGGCTGCCACACTTAAGGAAATAATCGACCTCGGTCTGTTCCGTCTTCAGCCTTCTATCCTTGACCTATGGACAGCCGAAACCAACGGAAACCCGGAAGTGATATATGATTTCCAGATGTCAAAACAAAACGGAGGCAGAAGGGAAGGTCTGTTTGGTCCGGTGTTTGTGAAAGGGATTCAGTCAAGCTGGGGCAACATGCAGCCTACACAAGAACTCGTAGATGACTATTGCATGTCAAACGGTCTGCCCATCACTGACCCGGCATCCGGTTATGATCCGCAACATCCATACGAAAACAGGGAGAAACGTTTCTATCAGAGCATTCTTTATGACGGATCGATGTGGCAAGGTGAAGAGATTATCACACGAGTGGGAGTGGGTAGCCCCAATGAAATTGACACTTCTTCATCGAGCGATGTCACAAACACAGGCTATTATACAAGAAAAACCCTTGACGAATCTGTAAACGGAGCTGACAATCTCCAAATGAGCAACGGCATGGCAAATTATATCTTCTTCCGTTATGCCGACGTCTTGCTCATGTATGCGGAGGCTCTTCTTGAGTCTGGAGACAAAGAGGGTGCGATCGATTACCTTGACATGGTCCGGACAAGAGGAGACAATATGCCGTCGATCCGCCAGACCTATAAATCCGGAATTACAATTAACCAGCTCCGTGATGTTCTACGCCGCGACCGACGGATAGAACTCGCCTTCGAAGACAAACGGTATTGGGACATAATACGCTGGAAAATATGTGACGGCGAGGATGGTGTGATGAACAGACCGGTAGGAGGAATGATGATCACTGATACGGACGGCGACGGAGTTTTGGAATATAACTATCATGAAGTGTGTCAACGCACATTCCTTCCCAGAATGTATTATCAACCCATTCCGCAGTATGTGCTCGACAAAAACCATGTGATCCGTCAACAAAACGGAGGAGAAGACAACTGGGTTAACGGACAGAATCCGGGTTATTGATTTCAAGGATGAAACTAACTAATAAACAACTATGAGACCATATAAAAATTTATTAATACTCCCCTCTCTCGCCATCTTGGCAATAGCGACCGGATGCGACGACAACAATAGCGTGCCGGTCTATATTCCGGAGGCAAAAACATTGCAAGTCAGAAATTTTAATCTCAGCGAGCCACTAACAGAGATATTTCATGTGGCAGTGACAGGCAGCGACTATGCCACGGCATCAGGTATGGACGTAGATTCAGAAGTCAAGTTCACCCTCGAAGTCAATCCGGAGAAAGTGGTGGAATATAACGAAAACTGTGGCACAAAATATAACCTGCTTCCCGCCGATTGCTACACCCTCACAAAAGAAGGAACGATTCCGTCAGGATCTTCCATATCAGAAGACCTGACACTCAATGTCGAAGCTTCAGGCAAACTACGCCCGTTTGACTCATATCTTCTTCCAATAACAATCTCAACTGTTTCAGGAGGGAATTGCGACAATAAACAGCAAACCATCTATTATCTGTTGAGCGGTGCGGAAGATGTCTGGAATATGCCTTTGGCTGACAGAAGCAACTGGGAAATTGTGGAAGTCTCTTCTGAAGAGACAAGTGGAGAAGGAAGCGACAACGGTCATGCGATACACGCATTCGATGGTAAAAACAATACATTCTGGCACACCCAATGGAAAGGAGGCGAAGACCAACCTCCCCACCACATAATTGTTGACATGGGGGAAGAGGTCAAAATGTTAGGGTTCCAGTTCATTACAAGAGATCATGGTGAAGGATGGCCTCAAGAAATCACTATGGAGACAAGCCTTGACAGAGAATCCTGGGAGAGCGCAGGGACATTCAGTGGATTGCCTGCCGGAGGCGCCGAAGAGTTCCGGACTTATTTCCCGGGATTCAAACAGGCAAGATTTTTTAAGCTTACAATCACTGCCGTATACAATGGAAAGTGGTCTACTCACGTTGCAGAAATAAATGCTATCTCTTTAGCTGATTAAATTATTCCTCTCTCCTCATCTTTTTGAAAAAACTCTTTAAGCCCGACAAAACCTCCACATGAAACTTAAAACTATCGCGTTTTCCGCACTCCTCGCCTACGGCACATCTGCCGTCACTAATGCCCAACCGGCTCCAAAGCCATTCGGCGTGACACCAAACGACCGTCAGCTTGAATGGTATGATCGGGAAATGATCGCATTTTTTCATTTCGGCATTAACACTTTCGAAAATTTTGTGAACGAAGGCGACGGAAAAGCCCCTGCCGCCATATTCAATCCTACGGCACTTGATTGCAACCAATGGATGCAGACTCTTAAAAATGCTGGGATTCCTGCAGCGATCCTCACAGCAAAACACGCTGACGGATTCTGTCTCTGGCCAAGTGCATATACCGACTACAGTGTAAAAAACTCCGCATGGAAAAACGGTAAGGGTGATGTGGTGCGCGAATTTGTGGATGCCTGCGAAGAAAACGGAATCAAGGCAGGTATATATTTAGGTCCCCATGACCGTCATGAACACCTACATCCGGAATATACCACAGAAAAGTATAAAAAATATTACGCCAACCAGCTCCGTGAACTTATGACCGACTATGGCAAGATCTGGGAGACTTGGTGGGATGGTGCCGGAGCTGACGAACTGACCACCCCGGTCTATACCGAATGGTTTAAAATTGTACGTGAAACTCAGCCGGACTGCGTGATTTTCGGCACAAAAAATTCATATCCTTTTGCAGATGTCAGATGGATGGGAAATGAGGCAGGACATTGCGGCGATCCCTGTTGGTCTACCACCGACTCTATAGCTATCCGCGACGAAGCTGCATATTATGACGCTCTCAACCAGGGTGTCTTAAACGGAAACGCGTATATTCCGGCAGAGACAGACGTATCCACAAGACCAAGCTGGTTTTATCATCCGGAAGAAGATTGCAGAGTGAAGAGCGTGGCTGATCTTTGGGATATATATTGCACGTCTGTGGGAAGAAACAGTGTGCTCCTTCTGAATTTCCCGCCCGACCGCCGTGGTCTGCTCCATTCCAAAGACTCTCTCAATGCGGCAACCCTTAGGAAAGGGATCGACGAGACTTTCTCCAACAACCTTCTCGCTAAATCAAAAGTGAGCGCGACAAATCTCCGAGGTAAAAAATTCGATCCCCGTTATCTGATTGACAACGATCCTAAAACATATTATGCAGGCAAAGACGGGGTCGTGACATCCGATATCACGTTCACTTTGCCCAAAGCGGAGACTTTTGACTGCCTGATGCTCAGGGAAGTGATCCAGCTCGGGCATCGCACCACCCGATGGAGCGTGGAATATTCAAACAATGGCAAAGATTGGACAACAATCCCGGAGACCTCTTCACTTCAGTCAGTGGGCAACAAGTGGATAGTACGTTTTAATCCTGTCACGGCAAAATATGTGCGCCTCCGTATTCTTGACGGCAACGCCACTCCTGCACTCAACACATTCGGCGTCTACAAACAATCTGAAATCTTAAAACAGTGATCTTGATGAAATTCAAAGCAATAATCGTGGCGATAGGGTTAGCCACACTATCAACCCATGCCGCTCCCATCAATCCCAATCATAATTATGTGATCAAAGGGTCGACCGGGCTGGTGTTCGACAATCTGGAAAGCTATTCCCCCGACTCTAAAATCTGCCTTTCAAAACCTGTGGCTGACAAAGAGTCGCAAATCTGGCAGTTCATTCCCGTTGAAAACGATATTTATTGTATCGTATCCCCTATGTCGACGTTTGCCATAGACAACAATGGAAATCCGACCGACGGATCAAACGTGATTCAATGGAGTCTTGACACCAAAAACTCTAACCAATACTGGAGAGTGACTGAAAACAAAGACGGCTCATATACCTTCACAGGGGTAAATGCAGGCTTCAATCTTTCCTCGACAGACGCTCCTCAATTTGGAGAACCTCTTATCCAGAAGGTTGCTGACGCATCCGCAAAGTCTCAGAAGTGGACTCTTGAAAAATCGAATGTTAAAGTAAGAGTAGAGCCGGCTAAAACCAAAAGCAACTACGATTGGGAAAACCAACACGTCTTTGCAATAAACAAAGAACCGGGATTCTCTACATTCATTCCATTCTCTTCATTGAATGAAATGAAATCCGACCCATATTATGCCAAACCCTGGGAACGGACATCTTCAAGCCGGTACATGCTGCTCAACGGCAACTGGAAATTCAATTGGGTGAAGTCTCCCGACGAACGACCGAAGGATTTCTATAAACCCTCTTACGACGTTGCCGGATGGGATGAAATTCCGGTTCCTTCAAACTGGGAGATGCATGGCTACGGCACCCCAATCTACACCAACATCACCTATCCCTTCCGCAATAATCCCCCATTCATTCAGGGTCAGCGCGGATATACAGTGGAGAAAGAACCAAACGCCGTGGGATCATACCGCCGAGACTTCACTCTCCCTGCCGGATGGAACGACAAGGAAGTGTTTATCACTTTTGAAGGTTGCTACAGTGCCATGTATCTATGGGTAAACGGGAAGAAAGTCGGATATAGCCAAGGCTCCACAAACGATGCCCGTTTCAACATCACAAAATATGTGAAACCGGGGTCGAACACACTTGCCGTGGAAGTTTACCGCTGGAGCGACGGAAGCTATCTTGAAGACCAAGACATGTTCAGATTGAGCGGCATTCACCGCGACGTCTATCTGACAGCTTCCCCAAAGACCCATCTCCGCGACCTTCACCTTACTTCCGAACTCAGCCCCAGGTATGACCGAGCCATATTAAATGTGGCAGCCGCCGTGCGCAATGACGGTAATGCTTCCGGCACTGTAAAATTGCGTGCCTCCTTAGTCGACAACAACGGAAAGACTCTACGCACTTTCGAATCCGCACCCGCTACATTAGGAAAGGGCAGCGAGTGTAAACTCTCCTCAAAATGCTCACTCCGCGATCCGCTTCTATGGAGCGCCGAATTTCCCAACCTATATACCGTAGACATCGAGCTCCTTGACGGCAACGGCAAAGTGTTGGAGGCAACATCCCAGAAATATGGTTTCAGAAATATTGAGATCAAGAACAATAAAGTGTATATCAACGGGATGCTGACAATGTTCAAGGGTGCCAATCATCACGACACACACCCGCGTCTCGGGAAGGCGGTTCCGGTGGAAACCATGATTCAGGATATTCTATTGTTCAAGCGTCATAATCTCAACACCATCCGCACAAGCCATTATCCTAAAGACCCGAAGATGTATGCACTTTTCGATTATTATGGACTCTACGTAATGGATGAGGCGGATCAGGAATGTCACGGCAACAGTTCGCTGACCGACAACCCTTCATGGAAAGGGGCTTTTGTGGACCGTGCCGTGAGAATGGTGGAGCGCGACAAGAACCATCCTTCGGTAATATTCTGGAGCCTCGGTAATGAAAGTGGCGGAGGATGTAATGCAGTGGCTGAATATGAAGCTGTGAAGGCGATAGATCCTTCCCGCCCCATACACTATGAAGGAATGAATTCAATCGCCGATATGGATTCACGCATGTATCCCTCGCTTGAAAGCATGGAGGAGATGGACAAAAACGGCAATGCAAAACCATTCTTCCTTTGCGAGTATAATCATGCGATGGGTAATTCAATAGGAAACCTCGACCAATATTGGGACTACATCATCAACAAGTCAGACCGTATGATCGGCGGTTGCATCTGGGACTGGGTCGACCAGGCTCTCAATAAACCGGACGAACCTGACACCAACTATTACTTCGGAGGAAGCTTCGGCGACGCTCCAAACGACAATGACTTCTGTTGCAACGGAATTATCACCGCTGACAGGGCAATAACTCCAAAATTGCTTGAGGTCAAGAATGTATACCAATACATACGGTTCCGTCTCAACGACCCAAACAGCGTGTCTTTGCAGAATGACTACACCGTCCACAACCTTACGGATTTCAATCTCAGATATGAAATCCAAAAGAATGGCGAGACTATAAGGACAGAATTTTTCGGACTCCCTGATTGCAAACCGACTGAAAACCGCACCATCCTTATTCCTATGGAGAAATATCTGACTGACCCGACAGCCGAATATTTCATAAACCTTGAGGTCTCCACCAAAAATGCAACTTCCTGGGCGGACGCCGGGCATGTTGTGGCTTCCGCGCAACTGCCTCTGAAGGGTTCTTTCACACCAGACTCCGTAACCGCCGGCGGCAAAATTTCATCTAAAGATGAAAACGGGGCTGTAAGTTTCAGCGGCGACGGCTGGAATATCTCCTTCGACAAAGGGAACGGCAAGATCCAAAACCTGAACTACGGCGGCTACGAAATGATTCACGACGGCAACGGTCTACAATTCTACAGTTACCGCACAATCAACAATGAACCGCGTGATTTTAAAGAGCATTCTTACGATCTTAAAGACCTTTCGTGGGAAGTAAACGACGGCGGCGATAAAGCCACTGTTTCTGCAGACCTTGTCGCAACCGTAGGCGATACATCTGTTCCGCATAAAGTTGTCTACACAATTTATCCGGACGGCACAATAGATGTGAATGCAACTTTCTCAACTCCTGAAAAGTTTGAAATGCCCCGACTCGGACTGAGAGGCATGTTCAATAAATCATTGGAACGTCTCGAATGGTTCGGAAGAGGTCCGATCGAGAATTATCCCGACCGTAAGGCTGCCGCTTTCGTAGGCAAGTATTCATCGACTGTTGAAAACATGCGAGAGAATTATGTAAGAAGCCAGAGCATGGGAACAAGGACAGACACCCGATGGATGACCCTTTCTGACAGCAATGGGAAAGGGATCAAGATCTCCGCACTCGGCGATCACTTCGATTTCACCGCCCTTCATTTCACGGATGAAGAGATCTGGAATGCGAAATACGGACACGATCTTGACAAAGTGCGCCGTCCGGAAACTGTTCTCAACATCGACTGTGCCACAAGAGGGTTGGGAAGCGCAAGTTGCGGTCCGGGTCCACGTCCAGAATTCAAACTCGTGCCCGACACCACCTACAACTACTCTTTCCGTATATCGGCTCTCTAACCCGGAGTAACACAAAAAATAAAGGAGCAATCTCAAGAGATTGCTCCTTTATTTTTTGTGAATTTTAATCTTTCGGTTTTCTTACCTTCATCTCGATGATGAAGGCGCTTAGCAGCCCAAGACCACCTCCTATCAGAACCAGGGCGCCATACATCATTTCCCTTAGTCCCCACTCCTGCTGTGCCATCGGGCAATTGACATAGATAAAGAAACCTATCAGCATCCCTACTCCGAGACCTACGGCAAGACATCCCCACTTAAGGGCGGAAAACCGGTTGTCGGACGGAGGATTCAGAATTCCCCCAAGCTTGGTAAGGTCAATGTTGCCTGTCGTTTCCGGATTGATTTTTTCGATCAATGCCATTCGCTCTTTGCGACGGACAAAAAGATCAAAAACTTTGTAAACTGTCAGGAAAATAATTCCTGTCACAAAAATCGGTGTTAACTCGTGCATATCTTTAAATTTTGATTTTGATTTTTCTGTTTCTTTAGACGATATTGATGTAAGATCGGTTACATCTTTTTTTCAAAAAAATTTTTTTTGTATTTTTGTAACCTCAAGTGCAGCCTACACGTCTAATCTTACGTGGAAAATAATGATGCATACATAATACGTCGGGTAATTGAAGGAGATACCGGATTCTACCGCACTCTGATGGAACGATATTCTCAACAGGTGTTTTCCCTGGTTGTGAAAATCGTGAGCGTTGAGGATGATGCGGAAGAGATAACCCAAGACGTATTTGTGAAAGCCTACCGGAATCTATCTAAATTTGATTTCCGCAGTTCTTTTTCCACATGGCTGTTCAGGATTGCATACAACGAAGCGGTAAGCCACACACGCCGCAGGCGCATTGACGGGATACCATTCGACGAAGCAATCCTCAACAATCTGTCGGATTCCCGGGTAGACAGTTTCCTTGAGTCAGACAATCCCCGTCTTGCAGCGCTTCCTGAAGCGATAGAATCCCTCAGTGTGGATGAACGAGCCTTGATCACGTTACATTATTTTGAGGGTCTGCCGCTTAAAGAAGTTGCAGACATGATGCATATCGGGGAATCGGCAGCCAAAGTGCGCCTGATGCGAACCAGAAAGAAATTATATTTGTTAATCAACAAATTATCCGACAAATATGAATAGACAATCACCTATATATAAGGCTCTTGAATCGAGAGGCGGAAGCAGACAGCTTCCTCTCGACTTTTCATTTGAAGTCATGAGCCGCATCCTGGTGGAAGAAAGACGCAGGAAACGCAGAGACATGTGGTGGGCTATAGTCGGATATGCTGTTGCAGCAATTGTGGCAGTCTTCACATTAGTCTATTATTGCGGAGACATCTTCAATGAAACCTTGCAGACCACAGCCGCCACACTTGCCGTGAGCAAGGCAACGGTTGATGTCATGCCGGCAGAAGTAGTTAAAAGCATTGGAAATTCATGGACATCAAGCGCCGGGATGCTTGCGATCCTTACTCCTATTGCAGCCATCCTCCTTGTCTTCGACCATTTCCTCAGAAAGAAAATCGCAATCCGCTTCAAGCAGCAATAGCCTCATTCCCCCTGTCTGATTGATCAGACAGGCAAAAGCCCTCCTCCCGCAGATTGATCAGACAGGCAAAAGCTCCGCTTTTGAACCGAACAGCTCCGCGCGGATTTAACTTTCGGATCTGCTCTGAGAAATTCTGACTTCAAGAATGGAAGAATCCGCGCGGAGCTGTTCGGTTCCGGAACAAAGTTCCAGGCGGATTTAACTTTCGGATCTGCTCTGAGAAATTCTGACTTCAAGAATGGAAGGATCCGCGCGGAGCTGTTCGGTTCCGGAACAAAGTTCCGGTGGCTTTGCATCTGCCGATTCAGAAGCTTCCTGCCGATTCAAAACTTTCTCTGCCGATTCTAAATCTTCTCCGCCGATTCTGCCAAATTGCCTCACAATTTTTTTATAAGCCCTGAGGCGATCTCTGCCGCCAAGGCATTCATGGCAAGACATACTTCCCGGCTGCATTTTTCTTTTGCCAATGTATGCCTCACAGGAACGACAATCAGTAACCTCCCTTCCGTGCAGAGTTTATGAAGCATCCCCTTGGGAGAGTATCTTTCACCAAATCCATCAGATTCAATATATATTAACCTGCCGCCGTTATCACATGCCCAATCCCTGACTCTCTTCTCTGAAGCAGAGACAAACGGAGACACCAATACCCCTCCATTCTCAACCGTCATCTTCCAGTCTATCTTATATTTGCGAAGCTCTTCATCAGAATACTTCCGGCTTATTTTCACAGCTGAAATCTCCGGATCTTCCAACAAATGAATATTCCCATAAGCCTCATATAATTTGCCTTCTCCCGTGACTATCTTATACCGACGATGGAAGCTACGGTTGGCGATCCTTTCGAGCCTTCTCACAGGATTGTCACTGACATATCGCAACATCCTGTCCAGCTGATTCTTTTTCCTCAAAATGCGGTCGTGGTAACCTTCAGAGAAGATTGAATCCGGCTCTTTTGGGGAATTAGAATCACCCGATGCCATCAACCTCATTGCGCGTGAACACTCCCCTTTAAAATATGAAATTATATCTCCAAGATGTATTGGTGTGGATTCTTTCACATCCAAAACAAAATGCAGATGATCAGGCATTATACATCTACGCAGGATACTTATAAATGGAAACTCCTTTTTTAAATCAGATAATTTGTTTCCTATTATTTCACCAATTGGAAACAAGACTACCTTAGGTTTCCATTGATGATCACCAGGGATGCCTGACAATTGTGAGAACTCGGGTATGCCTTTATTCTTATTTATGGTTATCAAATATATGCACCTGCTTCTGTAGTCATGCCATTCAGCACGCCGGCATCCGTTCGGAATCAGCGGACGGAAAAACGGCGGAGGCAATCCCTGATAGTATCCATTATAAGGATCAATGAATAAATCAGGCATAAAATATCAAAGTTTATTCTTTTAGGAATGACAATTGCTATGAGCAAGAGGCAAAAGCCGCTCTTTTAAACCGAACAGCTCCGCGCGTATTTTTGGTGATAACGCGGATTCCGGACCAATCAGCGCGGACTATTGTTTATTTTGCGAGACCGGCGTGGATTATGTCCACGAAGACCGGTTTGAGTCCACCCACGAAGCATTCCACAGCAATCACCATCAGGATAAGACCCATAAGGCGCATCATCACATTGTTGCCTGTCTCGCCAAGTATTGGCACAAGTCGCGTGGATGCACGCAATATCACATAGGTCAGAAGATAAATGACAGTAATACTGAGGAGCAGTGTCACTTTCATTTGCCAAGAGGTGGCGTTTTCCATAAGCATGACACCATTGGCTATTGCTCCCGGACCGCAGAGCATCGGAATCGCCAAAGGAGTGATAGATATGTCGTCGGCATATACCTTCACTTCTTCGTCACTCAGTTTGACATTGGAATATTTCGCCTGCAGCATGTCAAAACCTATTTTCAAAATAATAAAACCTGCAGCGATACGGAATCCATTTGCCGAAATCCCGAATAACGAGAACAAGATTTGTCCTCCTACTGTAAAGCCTATAAGGATAAACAATGACACGATACATGCCCGTCGCACAATCCGACCTCTCTGAACATTATCCATTCCCTTGGTCATTGACAGAAAGACAGGCATTGTCCCAAGAGGATTTGCCAATGCGAAGAAAGATGTGAGACACATGAATGCGAATGGTAGCAGGTTTTCCATAGGGTTAGTTTTTGTTTCGGCTCCTTGTCGTTCCGATTTAGTGTTAGAATTTTTGCAAATTTACATAATTATTTTTGCATATTGACAATCTGCCACAAAAATTATATCATTTACCAATAAAAAAGAGAGGTGGATACTTTATCCACCTCCCAAAGAGCGATTCCGGCTTACACACGGAAAACGTTCCTGCGTTTATATAGTCTGTGTTTTATTGTATTGCCGATTACGGGATCATCACCTCTACAGGTTCTGAGTAGTTCCAGCGACGTGTACCGCTTCCGACAGGAGTGTCGAAATTGATACGTGCGGCAGCACGCACCCACACTTTTCTGCCTGAAGGGATCTCTCCGTTTGATGTAATGGTGATAGGCTGTCCGAAGAGGTCGTTGAAGCTGTTGCCTGTATAGCTGATACTGCTTGACCAACGATCGTCGCGGGCACGGTAGCCTACAGCATTGGAATAGCTCACAAAGAACTGAATGTCGGTCACGTTGAGATAGCTGTCGTTCCAGTTGCCCATCGGTTCGATCTTATCGCGGAACTCACTCTCTGATACGCCTCTTTCCACAACCACCTTCGCCTTTACGACACCGTTGCTCACTGTAGGATCGCCTACGATCTTCACATTGAGGAAAGGCTGAACCTCGAATTTCACCTTGGTAGTGCCCTTGATGTCTGTATTGATAGTCTCGTCGGCAAGAAGCACACCGTCTGTAGTTTCACGCACGAGAGGGATGAACGGACCGTCGACACGCACATTATAATGCCCCTTGAAGATCTTTGTGTTCTGGAAAGAGCCGTCAGGCATGCAGAAGAAATCTGGATTGTGTTCCACATTGTCGCCCCAGCTGAGTTCAGTGAGACGCACGCGGATACCTTCGCTACCCTGGTCTGTGAGGACACGGTCGCCTGTGGCTACATCCACTACCTCACCCCAGATGGTCTCTTCCGGCTCATCATAATTGTCGATCTCAAACATGCTACAAGAGGAGAGCATCAGAAGGGCGGCAAACATGCCGAATATCTTAAACTGTTTCATGTTGTCTTTTTGTTTGGTTTAAGGTTTATAGTTTAGGGTTTAAAGTTTAGGGTTGAGGGTTTAATCAATTAGTAATTAGCAATTAGTAATTGATAATTAGTAATTACTAATTGATAATTGAGTTAAGGGTTGGGGTTGAGGGTATTGAAAACTCTCAACCCCAAGTGATATCCCTAAACTATAAACTAAACATTAAACCCTGATTAATTAACGGTTAGGCTGCTGGTCTATTACTTTGCTCTTTACGACCTCGCCACCCGGAATGCCGAAATAATAATCGATAGGATTATATTCAAACTCCTTATGGGCGAGACATTCAAACTTCACGTCGAAGAACCATTTCTTATCTGTAGCCGAATAGAACGGATAGATGCCACGGAAACGGTAGTGTGAGTTGGAGCTGAACTTATCCTTATCGCGGACTTCACCCCAGAAACCGTCGCGGTTGTCATAGTCGTTCACACGCCAACGACGGAGGTCCCACTTGGTGCCTGTCTCGAAGGCTGTCTCTTTACGACGTTCCTTACGCACTTCGTTACGGCTCTCGTTGCTGCCGGTGAGTTTCCCTGCAAGAAGGGTTGCCCCTGCACGACGACGGATGTCGTTGATAGCATCCGTAGCCACACCGAGCATATCGGAACCGTCGGGAGAAGCGGCACCTGCAATTGAAAGCTCAACAGCCGCCTCGGCTGCATTCAAAAGAACCTCTGCATAACGCACGAGGATATAGTGCTGGTCGCTGTTTCCTTCACGTGCGGTGAACGAAGGATCATCCTTAAGCCACTTTCTGCCAAGAAGACCTGTCATAGCAGACTCATTGTAGTTGTAGAAAGGACCGTTGGCGCCTGCAGCATTCATCTGTTTTCCGTCAGGAAGAGTCACGATTGTCTGGTTGTTGGGGTCCGGAGTCATGTAGAGAGTGCGGTCGTCACCCTGAGCGATATCAAGATTCTGATAGTTGTCGCCCTGAGTCTGGTAAGTATAATCTCTCATGAGCGGCTTGATCGGGGTTGTACCGGTGTAGACACCTGCATAGATCTCCATTGTCTGACCCTTGAACTGGTCACCGGGAGCGATAAGATAAGAAAGGAGACGAGGCTCGGCATTCTTATAGAAATCGCCCACATTGTCATACATTATATATGTACCTTCTGTATTTGAATTACCGGTTGTAACCTTGAGAGTTCCGTCGGGATAACGCTCGAAGCCTTCGAAAAGCTCCACGAAATCGGCAGTGGGGCAAACCGCACTACTCAAAGGAGAACGGAATACATAAGGCGCGTTATAAGCATCGAAAGAGTGAGTTGTAGTGGGATAGATATACTCACGGATCCAGATGTTTTCAGGGCTATCAGTGTCAGAGATCATGTCGATCATGTTCTGACGCATGGCGCTTCTGTCGCCTTCAGCCCATTTCTTCATATAGAGGCTATATCCACCGTTTTCCATAACTTCACGTGCAGCCTTATATGCCTCAGTGAAATAGCGTTTTGAAGCCTCGGCTGCAGTTGCCTGGTCAAAACCCATCACACGCACACCTGTCTTCTGTCCGAGACCGGTGAGACGGCCGGAGACAGTCTCGTTGTATTTAGCAACGGAACCGGCGTAAAGCATAGCCTGAGATTTCACAGCCAACGCCACATACTTGTTGGCGTAACCTCTTTTAGGGCTCTTCGGCATCATCAGTTCGGCAGCCTTGTCGAAATCGGCACAGATCTGATCCCAAGTTTCCTCCTCGCTTGAACGGGGCACCTCAAGTTCGTCGCTTGAAGCAGGATAGCTGATCACTCTTGTCACAAGAGGAATGCCTCCGTAACGTTTTGCCAAAGCATAGAACACATATGCCCTTACGAAATAAGCCTCACCGAGATAATCGTTATAAGTGATTTCAGGATAGTTCCCCTTATAATTGGGAAGATTTTCGATAAGGAAGTTGGCATCGCGGAGAAGAGTGAACGCATTTCCCCAGTATGCCTCGTTCTCGCCGGTGAACGCACGGCAATAACCGTCGCGGTTTACCGCGTCGCCTGTACCGTCAAAACCGAAACCTGCAAGCCAGCCGTTGTAGCTGTTAAGACCGCGCTCAGCAAGATACTTGAAATCCTCGAAAGGCATTGTTGAATACATGCGCGCCATGTAGATATCCATACCGGATTCGGTCGAAAGAAGGTCGTCGGAAGTGACGATATTCTTTGGAGGAATATCCATATCCTGGCAGGAAGTCAGCAGACAGGCGCCGAGAAGAGCTGAAAATAATATCTTTTTCATGTTGTATGGTCAATTATTAGATTAATAGGAGAAAGTAAGACCGAAGGTGAAGGTCTTGTTAAGAGGATACATACGTCCGAGATCATCGTCAGGATGTTCCGGGTCAACGAATTTAACCTTCGTGAGAGTAAGAAGGTTGTATGCGTTGAAATAGAGACGGAGGCTGGTGTCGCGGGTCACACTCTTCGGGAGGGTATAACCAAGCTCGATGCTCTTCAGACGCAGATAATCTGTGCTCACACGGTTGAAAGATGAATTAGACTTCGGATAACGACCGGTATATGCATAATATCCTGGCACCCATTCAGTAGCAGGATCGTAGGGATCGGCTGTAGGATTCACCGGATGCCAACGGTCGGTGTATTGCTGAAGGATACCGCCGCCCATGTCACCCCATATTTCATATAGAGGCTCCTTATATTGCATAGAACCGAGAGCTGAACCTTGCCAAAGCATAGAGAAGTCGAAGTCTCTCCAGTTTACACCCACATTTAATGAATAGTTCATCCATGGAGTCTGGTCGAAAGCGAAAGGATGCTCGTCAAGGCCGTTGATCTCGCCGTCACCGTTCCAGTCTTCATACTTGTAGTCACCGGGAAGGACATCTTTCTCCTGATAACCGGCGTAATTCCAAATGTCGTTCCAGCTATGATAGCGTCCTGCTGAAGTGTAACCGAACTGAACGCCCTGATAACGGTTGTTCAGGTTATCGTTCTTCCAACGGTCGTAGGAGTTAGCCCACGGTCCTTTGTTTGCAGCATAAAGATATTTGTTGCGGGTGATTGTCACCATACCACGAAGGTTGTAGGTCACCTCCCCTACCCTGTTGGTGTGGCGCAATTCAAGTTCCATACCCATGTGGGAGTCGCTGTTGATATTCTCACGGGGAGCGGTGGCGCCGACAACTGTCGGGAGAGAACCGTTGTTACGCTCGTAGAGACCTGTACGCTTGCGGTGGAAATAATCGAAAGAGAAACCGAAGAGACCGTTCTTCATGTCGAAGTCGACACCCACGTCGAAAGTCTTCGACTTGTACCATGAAATTGCAAGGTTCGGAAGTGCCATCGGCGATGCTGCAGAAATATACTGCCCGTTGAACACATAACCGGGTGAATAACCGTTGTAGTTGCCATTGTCGGCAGGGATGCCTGAAGGATAGGTGTAGCCCATAGCCCAGTCATAGTTAACGCCGCTGTCGTCACCGAGCATACCGTAGCTGGCACGGACTTTCAAGTTGTTGATGAAGTCAAGAGCCTCGGTGTTGCGGAAGAAAGCTTCCTCTGACACTCTCCAACCTGCAGAAACCGAAGGGAAGAAGCCCCAGCGGTGACCTTTGGCAAATTTGGAAGAACCGTCGTAACGGAACTGCGCTTCGAGAAGATAGCGGTCGGCGAATGAATAATTCAGACGCCCGATAAGCGCGTTGTTGGTATATTCATAAAGGTTGCCTCCGTCCATAGCACCGATCTGACCTTCTGTCACACCGACAAGAAGATAAGGATTGGAGAATGCGAGATCGCGCACTGCATAGAAGTTGTCGCCGGTGCGGCGCTGTCCTTCCCATCCGAAAGTGGCACCCACATTGTGAAGGTCATTAAATTCACGGTTGTAGTTCAAAAGGAACTGATAGAGGAACTGCGATTTTGAATAGTATTCACGACGCAGATTGCTCGGAGAGCTGCTGTTATAGATCTTCTGGTTGTAGGTGTCTGTCAGAGGATCGTAAGCATACTGATAGTATTCCTTACGGTAGATCTCGTTGTCGTCAACGCGGTAGTCATAGCTTACGAGCGCCTTCGCCTCAAGACCTTTCAACGCCGGCACATATGCACCGAAGTCAAAGTTGAGATATGCGGAAGATTCGAAAGTTTTCTGACGGTATTTGCGATGACCGCTGATATCTGAAGTCATCATCGCCACGGTGTTCTGTTCAAGATCAAGACCCTCATAGTTGAGCATAGTGTTCTCAGGGTCGGCGTAGGCGGGGAAAAGAACGCCTTGTTTCCAATAGTTGCGGATGATATCTACAGAAGATGTGTAGGGAGTGTTGCGGGAGTCTGCCATACCTGCGAGATTGGCATAGAACTTGAGGCCCTTCACAATCTCGGAAGTGATGTTGGCACGCACGTTATATTTATCATAGTTTAGGTCACCACTCTTGAAGAGACCTTCCTGATAGAAATAGCCGAAGCTCACATAATACTGGTTGCGGTCGTTGCCACCGGAAATGCTGACATCATGCTGAGTCTGGGGAGCGGTGTTGGAGAACACGAGGTCGTTCCAGTCAGACACACGGCGTGTGCCGTTGGCGAGAGCCTCGAAATCAGCCTGGCTGAAACCGATAGAACCGCCGTTGATGTTGTTCCATTTTTTCTCGTTGTAGATGGTCATTGCGTCGTATGCGCTTGCCAGCTCAGGCATCTTGTTGGGCTTCTGGATAGTGTAAGAACCGCTATAGGTCACATTGACCTTACCTGCGTTGCCACCTTTAGTGGTGACGAGGAGCACACCGTTTGCAGCGCGCACACCGTAGATTGCGGCAGACGCATCCTTAAGGACAGACACATCCTGGATGTCGGTAGCGTTAAGACGCTGGAAATCTTCCACTGTGCGGGGCACACCATCGATAACCACGAGAGGTGCACCGAGACCACGCACGTCCATATTGTTTGAATATGTGCCCGGCTCAGAACTCTTCTGCCAGACACGCAGACCGGGGACACGGCCCGTGAGCATGTTCTGAGGGTTCTCACTCTTTGTCTGAAGCATTTCAGAACCCTTCACACTTGCCACTGCACCTGTCACGGAGCCACGGCGCTGTGTGCCGTAACCCACGACAACGACCTCGTCCATAAGCTGTGCGTCGGAATTCATCACTACGTTAAGGACTGTTCTGCCGTTGAGTTTCTCCTCGATAGACGTATAGCCAACATAAGAGAAAACAAGAGTGGCATTCTTGGGTGCCGACAAAGAATATGAACCGTCGACATCGGTAGCCGTGCCGACCGAGGTGCCTTTTACCATTACGGTCGCACCGATAAGTGGTTCATTCTGTTCATCTGTTACCTGACCTGTGACAGTGACCGTGTCTTGTGCAAAGGCACCGGCCGGATTGAGGGCTGTCATAAACGCGATCGCCAGACAGACGAAAAAGCGCGCAAGACCGCCGGGAGTCTTCATAGATGTCATGATGTTGTTGTTATTTTGTTAGTTGATATTCTGCAAGAGAGGCATACTCGGCAGCGAAAGCAAACGTAAACATCGCTTCCATGTTGTTTCTGCCCCTGTCGGAATTCCAGCCAACCAGAAGGTTGGGAGGAAGCATGTGATTATAGAGGAATTTATCGTAGGCATAATCAAGGTTAGCCTGAAAAGCCTCGGCATAAGCCCCGGCTCCGGGATAAGCATCGACAGCCTCCACATACCCTCTTTCAAGCACGTTGTTAAACCAGTTGTTAAATCCTGTGATAGCAAACGTGTAGCATCCATCCTTACCGGCAGCGGGAGCAGCAAAAAAGCTGAAACTCTTATCGCAAAGATTTCGCAGATCGGTAAGATAGTTAGAATCGGAAGTGGCGCGATAAAGGGCGGCTGCTCCTGAAATCATAGTTCCGGTATTGTAGGAATAGGCTGTGCCGACACGATCGCGGAGATGCACATAGGCGCGATAACGTTCCCCGTCGACTGTCTCATATCTGATCTGTCCGCCATTGTCGTCTCCACCCATCATGTCGTCAAACACTCCTGTCGACGGATTGAGAAGATGTGTCATCTGATAGTCGTAGACAGCGGCTGCCATTTCAAGATAGTAATCAGCTTTAGCCTTAGTCTCCTTGGAGCGTGAATTGTCAGGATTGATGACTCCATATGTGATCTCGTCAGATTTCCCGTTGTAGATCTCGGCAAGTTTCACAAGCGGAGCAACCATCGGACCATTCGAGCAGGAATGTTTTGTGACATATCCCGGTCCCCAGGTGATACCGCCGTGCTGATTGCCGTTCTCATCAAGAGTGCAGTCCCAGCCGTCGAGCACATATGCGGTCAGATACTCGGCTTTCTCCAGATATGCGCTGTTGCCGGTCGCCTCATAAGATTCAAGTAGTTCGCGCACGATCCACATCTGATCGTCGTATACATTCAGGATGCCGTCGACCGACGCAGCCCCTTTCCCGCTTCCGCGGTTCACTCCATAGACCGTCCATGTATTGGTGCCGGTGTAAGAGGTAAGGATGTAAGTCCCTGCATAAAAATCCAGATTGTCTACCAGATTTGCAAGCAATTCCGAATAACGGGAGAAATTGGCATCGTATAATGATGTCTTTCCGGCAGCTTTCTGAGCCTTGAGGCTCTTCAGTACAGAATTTACAGCCTCGATAGACGAGGTGTACATCCATACACTTCCAAGTTCGCTTGATTTCTGATCGCTATAAGGATTATAATAACGGGACATCGCCATGCCGGCGCCTTCGAAATAGTTTTCTACGGCAGCGTCGATAATCTCAATGGCACGCTGAGTGTTGGCAATATACAATTCCGCAGCGGGCTCATTCGGATTTTCAGGATTATTCCCGCCTGATCCCGGTTCGTCATCGCTTTTGCATGAAACTGCACCCAAGGCAAGCGCGCAGGCGGCGAATGCATATAAACCTCGTCCCAGAATTATTGATTTCATTTGAGTTGTGAGTTTTGAGTTGTGAGTTTTGAGTTGTCTGATTGATGTTTTTAGCTGTGAGGAGTGAGAGTAAGACGTCGTTTCCCGCGCCTCACAGCTAAAAAAACACAACTCAATCAAGATTGATGGAGTAGAAAAGAAGTTTATTTTCGTCTCCGTTAGCTTCACCCTTGAAGATACCGATAGTGATCATCACGTCTTGTCCGTTATACTGTGAAAGATCATAGACAAACTCGCAGTATCCGTCAGGATTGCCGGGATCGCCGTTTTCGTGCATGAATTTCCAGCATCCGTCGGCTGCAGCCTCTGCATAAGTCGCTGTGTTGCTTACCGGGCTCAAGTGGGTCACTTCACCATCATTCGTGATAGCAGTAATTTTAAAGAAAGTAGCATTTGTAGAGCTGAAGCAACGGGTCTTGAGAGTAAACTTGTTATGACCCGGAGCGATTGAGAACTTGGAGTAGAAATAAGACTCGGGAACCTTGGTGCTCACATCCTGTCCTCCTCTTGTCTTTATAAGGAAACCTTCACTCGGGAACACCTCCGGATCTTTTGTCAAAGGCATGAAGCTCCACTCTGCAGCCACATGATGAACAGGGATCCATGAGCGGTATGCCTCAAAATAGTTGTCGCGGTTTCCGCTGACGGGGCTGATACCAGTGAATGAGCTTGTCTGGTTAGGCATTGTTGAGCGGACCATCTCAAGAGTCATCTTCCAGCCTTCGAGACCGGGAACTTCCGTACCGGGGAGCCAGTTCCATAATCCGGAGATAGGTTCGGCTGTAAAGGCGATACGACGGATAACGAACTGTTTCCAGTAATCACCCTTTTCCGCACGGAAAGTTCCGATAGCGATCACAACTTCCTTACCTATATATTCGCTGAGGTCAGTTTCAATCTGGTGGTAAGCTTCAGAAGCGAGAGTGCGCACACCACCGATAAGTTTTGCCTTAGGTTCTGCCTCACTGAGGTCTACAACCTGCACACCGAAATATGCGGGAGCGTCGTCCGATGCGCTGTGAGTGCGCGACTCGAGAGTCATAAGACAGTTGTCGGCTGTGATGAGTTTTGAACCATATACATAGGAATCGAACATCTCCATGTCGACAGGATTGTTGCGCTGATCGTCAGAAGAGTTGCGGATACGGAGTGTTGTACCTTCGTTCTGTTCTTCATAGTCGCCTACGAAATCGAGGGTGCACATATAGTTGCAAGCCCAATCCCAGTGAGGATAATTCTCGGCGTTGCGACCTCCACGATACTCATTGTAATACCATTTCTGAGCCTCTGCGAGCTGATACTTGGTTTTGCCGCGAAGCACTTCATCGGCACCCATTGTAGCATCGACTGTAACCACACCTTCATCACCGAATGAATCTGCACTTACATTCTTGGTGATATCCTTGAATCCGGGATATGAGAAAGTGACAGTATAATCTTTCAAAGTGAGGTTGCGGAGTTCATATTCACCCTGCGCATTTGTTTCTGCAGTCTGGAAATCGCTGACCTTGACAGTGGCACCGGCAAGAGGAGAATTGTTTTTGGTAGCGTCGTAGACAACACCCTTGATTACTGCATTTGCAAACACGAGTTCCACATTCACTGTAGCCTTTGCCTCTATAAATTTCTTGGCAACCACAGTGACTGCGGCAGTTTCATAACCCTCTCTTTCAAACAATATGATCCCGGATGTCATAGGCACATTCGGGAGAGAATATTCTCCGGAGGCGTTTGTTGTGGCAGATATGCCATTGGCAGGCATTGAGACACTTACACCCTCTATGGGGCGTGCCTGCTCGTCAGTGACCACACCGGATACGGTTCCGTTTCCTACTGCGCCCTGTCCTTCCTCATCATCGCTACATGAAGCAGCCGAGAAAGCAAGGCAACCGGAAATGAACGCGAGACCAATGTTTTTAAGAAGTCTGGATAAGTTCATGATAGTTAGCTATTTAATTAATTTATTGTGTTTATCTATTTTATATTTTAATCTATTCGAACCAAACGACAATCTTTTTTACCTTAATGAATTTTTACATGAAAAAGAAAAACCTGAATTAATAACCTATTTTAACCTATTTAACCTATTTGAAACAAATCTTCATTTTTGCAACCATGAATAATGAACAGACCCGATGTTGGAGTGTCAGAACATTTTTCATGGCTTGTGAAAAATTCACAATGCAAAATAAGTAAGATTATCGTGCTATTTTGTAATCCAATTCCGCCAAATAGGTATGTATTCAACATTGTATACACATTTGGCAAAATTGGAAACATATCACATGCCCTAAATACTGATATCAATATCCAATATAATTGCAATTAAATCCTATCTATCTGGCATTTACCTCTGTCTTAGGGAATGCGGATATTCTCAATCTTGCCGCACCCATCTCATGACAGCCATCATGATCTCTACAGCGGAAAACCATATGAAACAGTCGCGTTTGTTTTTATACATAGACATATCGTTAATAAATCGTTCACAATGATTTACAATGCAAAATAAACAAACCGATGTATCTTTTCTGTTATGGAATCATGCCAAAAATGTATCTGTATTTGCCAAAATTATTTTTGTCCGCATTCAACACATATGAAAGCGCAATAATACTTTTTATAAAAATTCCCGGACAGTATTTTCTAACTGCCCGGGAATAATTATGTATAAATATGGAATGGGATTACTTGAATCCTTTCGGTTTTTTGCTGAATATCTTCTTTATGCGATCCATGTCGAATTTAGTGGTACGGTTGTAGTTGTAGATACCGTTCTGCTCCTGCTCCACATCGGTGAGCTGAGTGTAGCAATAGCCCGACATATAGGGCACCGCAAGAATCACATCCGTAAGTTTTTCAAGTCTGTCGTAAAACTCCTCCAATGTGCGCGGAGAATCGCCATAACCCCAAGAATTATCAGCAAACTGAGCACCGTCTACCCATTTGATACCGCCATATTCGTCGATCAGGAACGGTTGCCCGCCATAGCTTACCTCTTTAGAGGGGTCAAGCTGTGGATATCTTCCATCTTCCTTGATCACGAAATATTCAGCCAATTTATCCGGATTCTGCTCATAGTTATGGACAGTCCATAGATCTGTGATAACATGATAGTTGCCGCTTGTTTCATTTACCGGACGATAGTCAAGGTGATGAGTCAGGTTATACACATCGTTCAGAAGACGGTCGTGCTGCATGGCTTGTTCACTGTCTCCCGGGCGTTCCCATGTCTCATTAAACGGAGTCCACGCAATTATGGAAGGATGATTCCGGTCGCGCACCACAATGCTCTCCCATTCAGGCAAGAAATTTCTCGCAGCCTCAATCTTGTTGGCATCCGCGCCCCAGCTTGCCGTCTCACCCCATGTGAGATATCCCAATTTATCAGCCCAATAGTGGAAACGCTCTTCAAACACTTTTTGGTGAAGGCGCGCACCATTGAAACCTGCCGCCATACTCATTTCGATATCTTTCTTAAGATCCACATCATCTGGAGCGGTCCAGATTCCATCCGGATAGAAACCCTGATCAAGCACGAGACGCAAGAAATATGGTTCGTTGTTTAGATACAATCTGTTGCCTTCCATATGCACCTTGCGCATTCCTGCGTATGACCTGACCTTATCCACAACCTTTCCGTTATTATCGTAGACATTAAATTCAATGTCATACAGGAATGGAGATTCCGGAGACCATGTCTTCACATTTTTAAGCGGAAGTTCAATACGGGCATGGGGTGTTGCCGTCTCCACAGTCTTGGCAACAATCTTGGAACCGTCGCGCACAATCGCCTCAATCTTCATACCGTTGTCAAGGTTTCTAAATTCAGGCTGTACGATAAAACGTTTTTTATCAAGATCCGGAATCACATAAGCAGACGCAAGTGAATGGCTGTCGACAGGTTCCATCCATACGGTCTGCCAGATTCCTGTGGTGCGGGTATAATCGCAACCGTGTGAATGATAAAGTGAGGACTGCTTCCCCTTCGGCTGCACTCCTTGGCGGTTGTCGTCTTCAACTCTCACAACAAGATCATGCTCCTTCCCGTCATTCACATATTTCGTTATATCATGACTGAAAGAAGAGCTTCCACCCCAATGACGTCCGACAAGATTTCCGTCGACATACACGGCACTGAAATAGTCAACCCCTCCGAAGTTGAGCATTATGTTTTTGTCTTTCCAGTCGGAAGGTATTTGAATCTTACGGTGATACCACATCGCAGGGATAAAATCGACATATTGCACACCCGAAAGCTTGCTTTCAGGGCAATAGGGTACCATAATTTTACCATCAAATCCTTTCGAATCGTAAAGTTTGCGATCCATTCCGGATTTGCCGAAATCGAATGTATATGACCATTCCCCGTTAAGGTTTACCCACTCGGGACGTTCAAACTGAGGGCGCGGATATTCCGGACGCGGAATATCTCCGGCAGCAATGGCATTTCCAGGAAATGACATTATTCCCAAAGCCAGAAACGCAGAGATTATTACAGATTTAAATTTCATAGTTAGATTAAAAAAGTGTGTCTGACAATTTACAAATATACACAAATAATCAGACACACTTGATAAAAATTCTTTTAAAATATCACTTTATACGCCGAGACGTAAGAACCGGTTATTTATTTTTATTGATTCTTTCGTCAAGCATCTTGATGAAGTAACCGCCCACAACGGCACGTGCCTGGAAACCTCGCTGGTCAGCACGGTCTGTGTAGATCCAGTCGCTCATGGGGACGCGGTGACGGGTCTCATTCATAAACTTATGAACGGGAACGATAAACTTCTCGAATGTAGCCTTGTCGGGAGCCATTGTAGCTGTCCACATGATCCAGTCGGTCTTTGTATAAGTCTCGCGGTTATCAAGAGGCAGACCGTAAGTGTTCTGTTTTTTCAGATAATACGGGATCTCCTTCTTCATGATATTGTCGGAGAAGATATTGAATCCAAGCATTTTGTCCCAGACAAGATTGTATTTCTGGCTCCAGGTGCCGGGTTTGTCGAAAGTGAGACGATAGTGGTCGCCGTCGTCTGCCATTTTCTCCCATTCCGCAGCCATCTCCTTTGCTTTTGCAAAATATTTTTCAGCCACCGCTTTCTTACCGAGCATTTCAGCAAGACGTGCATAAGAAGCCACACCGAGTATAGCCTTTATGGAAAGGTTGGCATTGTGGGCGAAATGTCCGGCAAAGTCATCAGTACATAGCTGGTTCTCAGGATCAAGACCATATTCCGCAAGATATTCAGCCCATGTGGAAAGCACATTCCAGTGGCGTGCCGCATATTCTGCGTTCCCCTCCACTTTGGCAAGGGCTGCTGCGAGGATAAGCATATTTCCGGACTCTTCTACAGGCATGTCGCCGCCATAGGTCTGGCCATTGGCAAGAGGATATGTGCCGACATCGTGTGCTGCGAAAGGTTTAGTCCATTTGCCGCTTTCAGAATAGTAAAGGATGTGGTTCATCAGACCCTTCACGAGTTCCGGATTGTAGAGGAGGAACATTGGTGCGGAGGGATAAGTGATATCGACAGTTCCGATAGAACCGTTGCTGAAATTTTCTTTTGAGAACCAAAGGATATCCCCCTGGGGAGATTCAACGAGCTTATGTGCGGCAATTGCCTGACGATATGCAAGGGCGCAAAGTTCAGCATATTCCTGACCACCTGCTGCGGCAGCCTCAGCCAGCATGTTCTTATCGAAGTCAGCGGTCTTAGCCATCAGAGAAGCATAATCCTGAGATGCAAGTTTCAGCTGCTGCATGATAGTCTTGTCGTTGTTCCGGTTCCAATAAGGGCGCAGGTTTGTTCCGAAATATTGGATTGAGTAAATATCGTCATATCCTATCATGAGGTGGCCTGACGCGGAAGCACATTTCCCTTTGTTAATTGTCATTCCAACCTCTTTTCCCGATTTAGCGAGATTGATTTTTTTCCCGGCGACAAAATTCTTGCGTGCCGTCTTGGCATCGCCAAACCAAGGGGAGACCTCGGCATCCGAAGCAAGATAGAATGTACCCCAGTCGATGCGTAAATCATCCCCGCTCTTTGCAAGAATCTCCTGATTCACACTTGATACAGTCACTGCGGTGAGACCGTCTTCACGTACAATTCCTGAGACAGAGTTCTGGGTGATATTGTCGATAGCCCATTCTCTTCCGGCTTCAAAATAGAACTTTATGTCATGCTTCTTGCCATCGGTGCTTTCCACATTGTAAGTGATGTAGTTCACAGGACGGCTGAGGAGGTCGAGGTTGTCAAGGAAAGCGGGTGCCGTAAACTTCAGATTGAGGTTGACAGGACCGCAGGTGAAGCTATAGAGCGTGTTCATGGGGAGCACCTCGCAAGAAGTCTGCTTCGCTTCTTTCGTGAGATATTGTGACGGTTTCTCCTCTATATCAAGACCGAAATCCAGGAAAGCGAGCCCTCCACGGTCGCGACACCATGCGGCGATAAGATTCTTTCCTGGCTTCAAAGACTTACGCACATCTCCGGAAAGAAGAATGCGAACGTTTTTATGACACTGGTTGCCTGTATCGACCACCTTTATTCCATTAATATAGATAATGACATCGTCATCATGAGAATAATTCAGATAGACAGGCTTGTTGCCAATGCCCGAAGGGATAGATATTTCTCGCCTCACCCATATTTCTTCAGTATTCCAAAGAGTCTTGGCAAGTTGTTCCTGAGGGACCGAGCCGAACGCACCTTTATCAGATTTCCATCCATTCGCTTCAAAAGCCGGCTTATACCAATCGTCAGAGGGTTTAACAGTGGTATATTCACCGTTCCACGCCTCCCCTGCGGCAGTCGGCACGAGAGAAGAAAGCACAGGCACCTCCTTACCCATAAAACGGTAAGGGACACCATCCACGCTGATCACTCCGAGAAGCGGATATTCCTTGCCGGTCCAATGACGTGTCACATCATCATATAGATTGTCGGTTGTAGACCAACAGCTGGTATACGGATCGACAGTCACAAGCGGATTTGCCGGAGCACGAAGCTCTGCAGCTACATTCGCCGGAGCAACAGTTGCCATGGCTGCAAGAGAGATTGAGATAAGAAGTTGTTTCATGATTTAATTATAAAATTTTTGACGCTGCAAATTAATCATATATTTATCTAATCTTAGTATTCTATTATGACAGATGTATATGCAAACTAACTTTCTACATTATTTTATACAATTTTGGCAAAAACAGACACATAATTATATTCATGCGCCACTCCATATAATTTCAAAATTTCTTTTTTTTATCTAATTTTGCAATATCATTCAGTATAAACGGTTCGGCTAATGGAATTGATCTGAATGCTGTAATATTTTCAAGTGAGGTTAACCTTATTTTTGAAAACTAACGAAACTACAATAATCATGAACTCCCACATTCAAAAGATTCGGCTTCTTCTCGTGTGGATCTTTACATTTGCAATGTTTCCCGCATATTCCTACAACATGCGGCAATCTTCAAATATAGACGGTCTGTCGAACAGTGCGATTCTGTCTCTCTGCAGGGATGACAACGGCTTTCTTTGGGTCGGGACATGCGATGGTGTGAACATTGCAGACGGCACTTCCATAAATCCTTTCACTTCAATCTTCCCCGGTCAAACAATCTCAGGCAACATAATTGAAAAAATTGTGAACGGCGGCAATGGGATCATGTGGGTCCTTACCAACCATGGTCTTGATTTAGTCGACACGAACGCAAGAATAGTATCGACCCACCCCCAGTTTAACAGACAGGAATCTATGTGTATCGACGAAAATGGAATCCTCTTTATCATTGAGGAAAATTCTCAGTTGATGCAACACGATAAAAAAAGTGATTCCGGATTTTCTGTGGTAGGTAAAATCGATATTCCGTTTGAAGAAATCCAAAAAATATCCATCAAAGACAACTCATTGTGGATTGTCTCCGACAAGGGCATCCACTCTTGCAGCTTAAAGACGTCGGCAAATGGAGCCAAGACCACTGACGGCAAAACAACAATAGTAGACAATTCCCCTGTCAGATTTGCAAAAGTCCAGGGCAACCAAATATTCATCATTGACAATGAAGGTTTCATTTGTGAAGTAATGCCAGGTGGTAAATCAAAAAAAATCACTAATATTTCGAATGAACTTGCAAAAAGGGGGACAATCTCTGATATGGTGAAAGACCACCAGGGTAATTTTTTCATATCTTTCAGCACCGATGGGGCATTATGGGTAGGCATAAACGAAGCAGGGCAGCTTCAGGCAGTAGACCTCGGTCTTCAGGTTGGAGTGTTCTGTCTCGAACAATCACCCGATCAGGACGTGGTCTGGATCGGATCCGACTGCCAAGGAGTCTACACCTATTGGGACGACAGCTACAGCATCCGATCATTCGATTTCAACGCTTTCAATAATAAGATCTCTCATCCCGTCAGAGCGATACACGTAGATAAATATAAAAACCTGTGGCTCGGCACCAAAGGCGACGGTCTTTTAAAAATATCGGATTTCAACGAGCTGTATCCTCCCGCATCAATCGGGAACGGAAGTCTTTTCACCTCATCCAACAGTGAGCTTCTCCATAATTCCGTGTTTGCATTCAGCGGCAGCACCAGACCTATATTATGGATAGCCACAGAAGAAGGGCTAAACTACTATAACTATAATGAGGGAAAGATCCACAAGGCAGATTTTAACCCGAATATGAAATATGTGCATGGAATCGTTGAAACAAATGATTCCACTCTCTGGCTATGTACTCTCGGACAGGGTGTGGCAAAGATAAAAATATCGGGAGATAGAGAACACCCCCGCCTTTCTGAAGTCAAGAAATACACACTCGACAACGGGGCATTCTCTTCAAACCAGTTTTTCTCAATAGTGACCGACGACACCGGAAATCTTTTTTTCTGCAACCGTGGACAAGGGATGTTTGAAATCAAGAATGAAAAGCTTGTATCCATTCCCCTAAAAAATGATTTCGGCACAAACGGCGTCAAAGATGTTTTCGATGCCGTGAAAACAGGAGACACTTTCTGGTTGGGCACAGGTAGCGGTGTGGTAAAATCCACTCCTGAAAATGAAAAACGATTTGCCGGCTCGGAATATGGATTCACCAACAACACCATTCATGAAATCATATCGGCGAATGATGGCAAAATATGGGTTACAACCAACAACGGCATCATAAGCATAAATCCTGAAAGCAATGAATCTCTGACCTATGGAAAGAATTATGGCATAAACGTGACAGAATTCAGCGACGGAGCAAGCTTCGAAATCGGCAACACATTGATCCTTGGCGGCATAAACGGCATTGTGACTGTCAACAAGCATAAGAACTATATAGCTCCGGCTGAACCTTTCGCCCCAAAGCTTTCTCTTCTCAAACTTAAAATCTCGGGAGAGGAAGTCTCTCTGAATAATCATCTCGAGACATCAGGCAACCACAATACTCTCGTGTTTGAGCCCGACCAAAACCATTTCTCCCTCACATTTGCAGCGCCAGACTTTATCTATGGAAATAACTATACATATTACTATACCATCGACGGAGAGGAATGGATAAGCAATGGCGCAAGCCCCACCATCACGTTCAACCAAATGAACCATGGTTCATTTAACCTAAAAGTCAAATATGTGAACCGCGCCACCGGGCTGGAGAGCGATCCGTATCTTGTAAAGCTTATTGTCAAGGCACCATGGTATCTTACAGGCTTTGCAAAATTTATCTATCTCCTTATAATCCTCGCGATCGCCGGCATGATTCTGATGTCATATCTGCGACGGCAGAAAGAAAAACAGGAAAAGCAGATGCTCCATCTCGAACAGGTACACAAAGAAGAAGTGTATGAAGAGAAACTTCGATTCTTTACAGACATAACTCATGAGTTCTGTACGCCGCTCACATTGATATATGGTCCCTGCGAACGCATAATGCAATACATAGGTTCCGACGATTATATCAAAAGATATGTGGGATTGATTCAGGTCAACGCGGAAAGGCTTAACAACCTGATTCAGGAATTGATTGATTTCCGAAGGATTGAAACAGGACATAAATCGATTAAAGTAAGGAAAGTGGGAGTCAGCGAGCTCTGTACCGAGACCTACGACTCCTTTACCGAACTGGCGGAAAGAAACAGCGTGCATTACATCAATGATATAAAGCCCGACATTATCTGGAATTCTGATTACAGTTGTCTAAAGAAAATCCTCAACAATCTTATTTCCAACGCTTTCAAATACACACAGCCCGGAGGCACCATTAAAATAGGTGCGGAAGAGATCGACGGGAGGCTGCGTATAAGCGTCTACAACACAGGCAAAGGAATCCGAGAGGAAGACAAGAACCGAATCTTCAACCGCTATACTGTGCTTGATAATGTGGAACAAAATGCCATCAAGGGAATATCAAGCCGGAATGGTCTCGGAATGGCTATCTGCCACAGCATGGTCGACATGCTTCATGGCAGAATATCGATCGAAAGCGAAGTAGGCAACTTTGCTGAATTTATTGTAGTGCTCCCACAACTCACTGTCACTGAGCACACCGAATCCCAAGCCACGGATTATATGGACGACCAGAATTCCTCTTGTGGGGACACCGTCAAAGATACGGAAACAAATGGGCATTCCGCCAAAAAGAGCGGCGATGGAGCAAAAATTCTTGTTGTTGATGACAATAAGGAAATTCTCACATTGCTGCGCGACAGTCTCACACAGTATAATGTAACCACCGCAGAAAACGCCGATGAGGGTCTTGCAATCCTCAAGGAGACACCCCCAGACCTTATTATCAGCGACATCATGATGCCGGGCACCGACGGCACAGAATTTGCACGACAAGTGAAGGGGAACAAGCACACCATGCACATACCCCTCGTGCTTCTGTCGGCAAAGACAAGCAACGATGAGAAGATAAAAGGGATCGAGGCGGGTGCGGACGCATATATCGGCAAGCCCTTCAGTGTAAGCTATCTTAAGGCTATAGTGAACAGGCTGTTGGGAAACAGGGAACACCTGAAGGAGTATTACAACACTTCTGCGAGCACATTTGAATTCAACGGAGGAAAGCTCATGCACCGAGAAGAGATGGACTTCCTGACAAGAGTGACAGATTTCATCGACGCCCACATCGACGACAACGACCTCTCCGCCGAACAGATCGCCATGCACTTAAAGACGAGCAGCCGTAATCTTTATCGCAAATTTAAAGAGATGGGGGAAGTATCGCCTAATGACTTCATCAAGAACCATCGCATCAATTACGCGGCAAAGCTTCTGCTCACCACTTCACTGACAGTGCAGGAGATAATCTATCGGTGTGGATTCACCAACAGATCTCACTTCTATAAAGAATTTTAAAAACGATACAACACTACTCCTAAAGAGTATCGTTCTGCCAATCAGTCGAAAGATACAAACCTATGATGCACATTCCGAAAGTAGACACCCGGGATTATGACATTCATTTGATGTGTGTCCATTCCTGCCAATTGTGTATTCTTTCCGAGATTGCGTTTTTTTATATACATAGTTGTCATTGCGGGATACATCAGTTTGTTTCTCAATGATTAATTTTGTACAAAATAATTTTCAACTTTTTCAGAATGAATAAACTCCTTATTGCAATTTCCTGTGCGGTGATATCCGCGGGAGCGTCGGGCGCCTATGCTGCGGAAACCCGGAGCTGCCCCAATGACAACACTACAGTGAGGACCACGGATAAAAACCTTAAAACAAACCGTCCTCCTAAAAACGACCGCCTCTTCCATTCGGAAGCCGTGGAAAAAGAAATCAAACGTGTCAAAAAGCTATTGACCAACAAAAAGCTCGCATGGATGTTTGAGAACTGTTTCCCCAACACCATCGACACCACCGTGCATTATCGTATAGGCGAAGACGGCAAACACGACACATTTGTCTACACCGGTGACATACATGCCATGTGGCTTCGCGATTCGGGAGCCCAGGTGTGGCCATACGTACAGCTCGCCAATTCCGACAAGAAACTCAAAGACATGATAGAGGGGGTGATCCGCCGTCAATTCAAAAGCATCCTTCTTGACCCGTACGCCAACGCCTTCAACGATGGTCCTACGGGTGGGGAATGGATGAGCGACCTCACAGACATGCGGCCGGAAGTGCACGAGAGAAAATGGGAAATTGATTCACTATGCTATCCTATCCGCCTTGCGTATGAGTATTGGAAAGTGACAGGAGACGACTCGATTTTCGATGCCTCATGGATTGAAACGATTAATACGATTCTGACCACATTCACAGAGCAGCAACGTAAAAACGGTGTCGGTCCCTATAAATTCCAGCGCGTCACCGAGCGTGCGCTCGACACCCTGAACAATGACGGACTTGGATCTCCGGTAAATCCTTGCGGGCTTATAGTGTCGGCATTCCGCCCCAGCGATGATGCCACAACTCTTCAATTCCTTGTGCCATCAAACTTCTTTGCAGTCTCTGTGCTCCGAAAGGCAGCGGAAATTCTGACAGAGGTGAACAAACAACCAGCTCTTGCAAAACAATGTACTGATCTCGCAACCGAAGTAGACGATGCATTGAAAAAATATGCCGTCAATAATCATCCCGAATTCGGACCGATCTACGCATTCGAAGTAGATGGGTTTGGCAGCCAATATCTGATGGATGATTCCAACGCTCCGAGCCTCCTGTCTCTCCCGTATCTTTGCGATGTGCCTATAGATGACCCCATCTATCAAAACACCCGCAAATTCATATGGAGTAAAAACAATCCCTATTTCTTCAGTGGAGATGCAGGTGAAGGCATAGGCGGTCCTCATGTCGGCTATGACATGGTCTGGCCTATGAGTATAATGATGAAGGCTTTCACAAGCCAAGATGACAAGGAAATCGCCGACTGTATAAAAATGGTAATGGACACCGAAGCCGGCACCGGTTTTATCCATGAATCTTTCCACAAAGACGACGCGGCAAATTTCACTCGACCTTGGTTTGCATGGCAGAACACCCTCTTCGGTGAATTGATTCTTAAACTTGTGAACGAAGGTAAAATCGACCTGCTGAACAGCATCTCAGAAAGTTGATTCTGAAAGTAAAAACCTCTAAGAAACTGTTCGGATTTGACTTATGTTAAGATTTAGAGAGGATTTTCGAGTAAATTTTGAGATTGAGAGATGACGTTATGGGGTTCCATAATAACAGAACGAAAGCTCAAAATTGACCGAAAAAAACTTTAAAGATTTCATAAAGTTAAATTCATACATTCTCTAAATGTCGGACTGTTTTATAGTAAAGACAGTCCGACATTCTAATTATTTATATTTTATTTCTATTATAATTTATTAACAGACGCAATAAACACCACCTCCTGTTCCGTTAATATAAACAGCCGGACTAAAATAACACCGGCGGTATTGTTCAGAATGAAAAAGATAGCAGTAATTGGAGCCGGCAATATAGGCTCCGCAATCGCGGCATCCCTTATGGGACATGGTGACCGTGTAGTATGCTCCGACGCATTTCAGTCTTCATTGGACAGAATCAAATCTCAACTTCCAGACATTGAGACTACATTGTCAAATGTTGAGGCTGTAACCGATGCAGATATCATCATCCTGGCGGTTAAGCCGTTTGTTGTTGACGGTTTGATCAATGAAATCCTTAATTCTATTAAACCGGACACTCTCGTGATGTCGGTAGTAGCCACACTCCCGATCAAGGATCTCAGAGACAAACTAAATGCTGACGAGAAGAATTTGCAAGTGATAAAAGTGGTGCCCAACATTGCTATTATGCATAACAAGAGCGTCACTTTCCTTTGTGCAGGACCCCGTGTACCTCAAGAAAAACTCGATGGAGCGGTAGAGATCTTCAATCGCTCAGGCAAGGCTTTTGTGGTAAACGAGTATGATCTGCCTGCTTGTACCGCACTTGCTTCTTGCGGCATAGCATATTTCTTGAGATTTATTCATGCAGCAGCCGAAGGATGTGTAGAATTTGGCCTGAGCCCTGCATTCGCAACAACTGTTGCCGCCCACACTGCTGTAGGAGCTGCCGCCCTGCTTTCAACAGGATCCCATCCTGAAACTGAGATTGACAAGGTCACAACCCCCGGCGGTATCACTATCAAGGGTCTTAACGCTCTTGAGGAAAACGGCTTCACAAAGGCTGTCATTTCCGCAATCCGCGCTTCCTGCCTTCAATAATCCAAAAGTTTTTATTAACTTTGCCACATGCGTAAAGTTAAGTTATCATTCATAACAGGTATAATTGGTGTCTCATTAGCCGGCATGGCTGCTGAGACACCTTATGTTTTCCCAAATTCAGTATGTGAAAAGGCGGGAGTATGTCGTAATGACTCGATCATTACTCTACCTGACAGCATAACCTCCATTCCCGATTATGCATTTGCCGACTGCACCAATCTGAAACAGATCCTTCTTCCTGCAGGACTCAAATCTATCGGGGATTACGCGTTTCTGGGATGCACGTCGCTCGAATCCATATCTCTGCCTCCATCCATCACAACAGTGGGAGAAGGGGCGTTCAGGGAATGCACGTCGCTAAAGTCGATTGTAATCCCTGATGGTGTTTCTGTAATTCCTCGCTATTTGTGTGCATGGAACTCCGGTTTGGAATCTGTTTCGCTCCCTTCCGGAATAAAGGATATCGCCAGCCATGCCTTTGCTTATTGCTCAGTCCTTGACAATATAAATATTCCTGATGGTGTGGAGCATATCGGCAGCAATGTGTTCAGCTTTTGTCTTAACCTGAAGGAGATCGGGCTCCCTTCGTCGGTAAAGGAGCTGGAGTCGTATGCTTTTTCAGATTGCAAGTCTCTTAAACGTGCAATTCTTCCCGCCAACAACAATCTTCTCGGTGAATATCTGTTTATAGGATGCTATAATCTTGAAGAGATTGTATGTGAAAGTCCGGAACCCGCTTCATTCGATTGCGGCACACCGTTTTTCGACCCATCCGAATCAAGCCGCTACCGGGAATGCAGACTCACTCTCCTCCCCTCTGCCATCCCTCTTTTCCGCACCGCCCCCGTCTGGCAGCTCTTCTTCCCTTGACTTATCCTGTAAACCCAGGAAATAAATTCATCTTTTTAATGATTTTCAAATATTATGTATAACTTTACAGCCATATGCCTACAAGCTGCACAATTTTTTTAATCATATTAAGACCCCATTCCCCAATATTTGTTAACGCTGGGGCGGTCAAGCGTCGTGCAGATGTGTTCGCGCAGTGAGGGAGCAATGCGGTTGCATTGAGACCGAAACAAGCGGACG
>CAMTMX010000001.1 GCA_947073495.1 uncultured Porphyromonadaceae bacterium | reverse complement strand
CCCGTTTGAACTCAGTTTGAACCCGTTTGAATTCAGTTTGAACTCAGTTTGAACCCGTTTGAACTCAGTTTGAACCCGTTTGAATTCAGTTTGAACTCAGTTTGAACCCGTTTGAACTCAGTTTGAACCCAGTTTGAATTCAGTTTGAACTCAGTTTGAGCAAAGCCAAGATGTCGTTCAGTTGCAAGATTATGCATTATGCATTATGAATTATGCATTGAACAAAACCCTTTATCAGCGGAAGGCATTCTTCGGGAGTGGTGCAACCCGCACAGAGCTTTTCTACCGGGCAAATATCGTCACCTTTACGGTTGATTATATGTTCCACCCGTTTCCCGAATGACACCTTGACTTCGGATTTTTCAAAGAGCGCAAAAGCCGGATCACTTATCACTCCGGCATAAACCTCATTGACACCCCCTAAGATCATCAAGGCTGCCGCACCTTTTCCAACAACCTTGTCAGCGATGCGTGCCCTGTCAAGAAACCCGGGATCCTGCACAAGCATCCGGTACAAATCAGAGACACCTCTGCCGTCGAACGTACGGATTTCCCCATTGTCAACCACTAAAGAATGATTGCCGGAGACAAGGACATCTATCAGCTCCTCCATCACACTTTCCCTTGTTTGAGTTCTTCCACAAAGTTATCAATCCTGTGAAGCTCACGAGGAATCTTAATGTTCTGAGGACAATGGGGGACACATTGTCTACATCCTATACAATGGTTAGCCTGTCGGAGTTTGGGCACACTTCGGTCATACCCCACAAGGAATGACTGACGCGCTTCCCTATAGTTTTCCGCCTGACTGTTTTCGGGCACATTCCCCTGATTCACACACTTGTTATAATGAACAAATATTGCAGGGATGTCAATACCGTAAGGACATGGCATGCAATATTTGCAGTCGTTGCAAGGGATGGTGGGATATTGCACAATCAGACCCGCCGTGTCTTGCAGATACCTCAACTCTTCATCATCAAGAGGATCAAGCGGACAGTAAGATCTGAGGTTGTCCTCAAGATGCTCCTTATATGTCATTCCGCTAAGCACTGTCAGCACGTCAGGATATGTCCCGGCAAAACGGAACGCCCATGAAGCCACACTGCGTTCAGGATCTTTCTCCTTTAGCCGAGCCACAATATGGTCAGGCACATTTGAAAGGCGCCCTCCCAGAAGAGGCTCCATGATTACGGCAGGTATATTACGCTTTACAAGCTCTCCATAAAGATATTCCGCGTCGGTATTGCTCGTGTTTATCTCCTTGGCATGTTTCCAGTCAAGATAATTCATCTGGATCTGCACAAAATCCCATTTAAACTCGTCATGGCGCGAGAGCAGATAATCAAACACAGCAATGTCGCCATGATATGAGAATCCAAGATTCCTGATTCTTCCAGCCTCCCTTTCCTTCAACAGGAAATCAATAAGCCCGTTGTCAAAAAATCTTTCGTTGAGGGTCTCCATGCCATTGCCTCCACCGACTGCATGAAGCAAATAATAATCAATATAATCGGTCTGGAGGTTAGCCAACGATTTTTTATACATTTCAACCGAAGTGTCGAAAGATTCCTTCGGTGAAAGCCCTTTACCCGCAACCCCGAAATTCGACATCTTGGTAGCGATGAAATATGAATCTCTTGGATGCCGTTTTAAAGCTATTCCGGTACATGTCTCCGACATGCCCTGACAATACACAGGAGCCGTGTCGAAATAGTTCACCCCATGCTCTATGGCGTAATCCACAAGATCATTGACAGTTTCCTGATCAATTATATCCTTTCCACTCCCATCGGGATTTTCCTTGGTTGGCCAACGCATACATCCGTATCCGAGGATAGATACCTTGTCTCCCGTGGTAGGAGTTGTACGGTATGTCATCTGATCGGTAGGGATTTCTCCCAGTTCCTTGCTGCTCCCGGAAGATGAGGTCTGCTTGGCGCCACAACCGGTGAGAGAAACTGCCGAGACAGCAGCCGTCCCCATTCCGAGGCGTTTTAGGAATTCCCTTCTATTGATATCCTTATTGTTGAATATATTCTTTTTCATAGGTCGCAGTTTAGATTGTTCTATGATTTTCATGACCTTCCACATAAATGGCGCTGAAAGGACGTGCCGGACATAAATTCTCGCATGCACCGCATCCGATGCACCGCTCGGTGTTGACAACCGGAATCTTCACCGATTCCTCATTTGCCGGATCAGAGAGGATCATCTGTATCGCACCTACAGGGCAATGACGGGCACAGTTGCCACATTCAACCCCATCTGTCAAAGGTACACAGTTTTGTTTCACCCAGACTGCATGACCAATCTGAATGGATGATTTATCCGCTACCGTAATCGGTTTTATAGCCCCTGCGGGACAAACGTCGGAACATCTGGTACATTCCGGACGACAATAGCCTCTTTCATATGAACTTTCAGGTTGCATCAATCTTTCAAGATCCGTCGAGGGACGCAACACCCCGTTGGGACATGCCGACACACAAAGCTGGCAAGCAGTGCAATGAGACGTAAGATTGCGAATGCCTTGAGCTCCGGGTGGAACAATAGGAGTCTTGCGGACAGGTGCTTTCTTATCGATGATTTCTGCCAATCCGCCGTCCACCTTATCCTGCGCCTTCATTGCGGCGGCAGCACCTGCAAGTGCGGTAATTGCAAAGAATTGACGACGGCCGCTATCGACTGCGGCAGCCTCTTTCCCTGATATATTCTCTGAAGTCTTGGGCTGTTTTGTCCTTAAGGAATAAGTGATGGCTTGTTTATGGCATTTACCGATACAATCCATACAATCCACACAGCGTGAATAGTCGATAGTGTGTGTCTTGCTGTCGATACACGCCGCCTTGCAATTGCGCGCGCAAAGCCCGCAACCGTTACATTTCGATGTATCGATCACAGGTCGGAATAAAGAATATTTCGAGAAGAAACCAAGCACTGTCCCTACCGGACAGATGGTGTTGCAATAAGTCCTTCCGTTTCGCCAGGCAAGGATTGCAAGAGCCACAAGCGTCACTCCCGCCACAATCATTGTGACAGCACCGCGCATCCACACATCTACTGTGTAGAAGGCATAACTTTCTTGCCGTTCAGCCAAATACGCCAAAAGATTGTTGCCCCATAGCCAAATGGGCGAGAGAAATGACTGAGCGATCCTGCCGTAAGCGCTGTAAGGAGCGAACAAGGCGACAAACGCACCTATCCCCAAAACGATAGCCACACCCATCAGTCCGAGCATTATCCAACGAAGGATATTTTTTGCCGGAGAATAAGAATATCGGTTCTTTTTACTTTTCTTGCCAAGCCATGCAAAACCGTCTTGCATCACTCCCAACGGACATATCACCGAACAATAGATACGTCCGAAAAGCAAAGTGAGCACAACCAGTCCCACTACAACGCCTACATTCAAGGCGAGTAAAGCCGGCAAAAACTGGATTTTTGCCATCCATCCGAGCCACTTATGCACTGTGCCGGTAAAATCCAAGAACAATAATGTTATGGAAAGAAAGAAAATCACGGCGAGGGTTACCCTCAGACTCCGCAAGGTAAATATTTTCATAATGAAAGGAAAATAATAAATTTCATGATAAAGATTAATAATAAAGCAGTTTAAGCCTAAATCTGCTCACCGCCTATCCTCATAGGATTGAAGACTTCGGTTAAATACTTAACGCACAATCTATATCAGAAATTATATCACCCCCCGTCAATATATTACCATTTTTACCTAAGTTTTTACCCAATTTACAGATAAGAAGGGGAGTTTTTTAATTCACTCCTTTTTAAGAGTTTCTCAACGCCGCCTCTTCACATATCCTCCTTATCTTTTCCCTGAGCCACAACGGACGAACCACAGACAATGAGCCGCTCCGTGAAAGAAGCGCCATGATAAAATCATTTGTAACCCTCAGCCTGACAATTATTCTGAACTCTTTTTCATTATCCGCCACAACTGTTTGAGAAGGATGGAGCGGTACTGTCTTCAAAAACGATCCATCCAGCGCGGAATAAGACAATTCCACCTCTTCCACCGGTATTTCCTCACTCACCCAAATTCCAAAACTATCGCGAAAATAGTCCCTGAGAGAGAACGTTGTGTCTCTCTCGAAAGATTCTCCTGTTATATCGAGCGATGATATCCTGTCAAGCGCAAAAATCATAGGTTTATTTTCCTTTACCCCAACAAGATACCATCTGCGTTGATCTTCCTTCAAAAAATAAGGATTGACAATATGATGCCTTAAAGTCTTGTCTTTACGATAATTGGTATAATCAAACTCTACTTCAAGGTTCTTCTTGATGGCGATCAGGAGAGGGGAGAGGTGTCGGCTTCCTACAAAGTGACTCCGTTCCGGCAATACATACTTGCTAATCTCAGTTTCCGGAGAAAGAGCCGTCAGAAGTTCAAAATCTGCAAAAAACCTTTCATAATCCACTACATGATTGTTGTCTCTGTCAACTATCTCATATCCTTTGGCGGTCCACTCTATGTAGATACGGAATAGCCTTGCAATGTCTTGAATGTCTCTTTGCAGCATTCTCATCCGAGCCTCCCTCGACATAGGATAATGGCAGTCGTGATATCTGCATTCATTCTCCAGATAATCCAACAAACTATCTGAATCTATAGCCATGGATGCCCGTTGCAGCTTTCCTACAACGAGCATCTGGCGTATGAGTGATTCGACCGGAGATCTCATTTCCTCAGTTTTTTAAGCATGTCACGGAATTTTCTGTTCTCCAGATTATTGTTGCCCTGAATATTTAGTGGAGGATTAAGGCTATTGATCAATACTTTTTCTTTCTCAGCTGCCTTGAGCGACGGTTTATACAATAATAATAAATTGGCGCACATCCATGCCGAAAGTTCCGACTCATCATCGTCTCTAAACTTGGTCTTTCCATTATCAGGGTTGTTTACATCACGGGGAATCTTTTGCAACCCCATGAGGCTGCCAAGAGATTTTCTCAACGTGGATCTTCCGGCGTTGTTCCCTTTAAAATGTTGATGATAATCTCGTTCTCTCAGACTCTTACTGCTGATGCCTGTATATATGACATCATAAGTTATCCCCATATATTCAATCCGGCTAATATTTTCAGGCTCAACACCTTGAATTTTTGTAGGGAGTATAGAGCCGGGGACTAACAGGATTATATAATTTCCCGGCCCATCCGGTAGATCTCTCATAGAATCCTTAGCGGGATTAAACAACTTGAAAGATTCGATTTCCTTTAATACTTTATCGTCCATATTTCTTTAGTATTTTATCATCCATATTTATGGGGCGGCTACCCCTGATTAGTTATAATGAAATCTTGTGAGATGTTCCGTTGATATTTATAATATATATACCTGAGCCGAGTCTGATCGGGTCTCCCTTATAACAGGAGACATTGTAAACAATCTTTCCCGACGGCGTGAACACTCTTACTGATGAGTTTTCAGCCCCTTGAATGACAAGTTCTCCACCTTGCACCTGTATGGAATATTTATTTCCTACATGAACTTCATCAATACCTGCCTGATCAAGAGTCTTAATATTCCAGAATTGTTTCCACCCTGCAGCAGAAGAATATGCCTCCAACGATTCTTCCGGCACATACAGCACGGCATGCATAAAAGTCGCACCGGAGAATGTGTAGTCTAAAATGCCCGGAGGCACCACCGACTCACACATTATTTCAGGAATAATTCCATTTGATTCAGGAATAATTCCATCTTTATAAAACGCCATCTTCCCGATTCTCTTGCAATTTTTCCCTATTTTCAACAATTTGACATTCTCACATCCCCTAAACGCTTCCTCCTCAATCGCCTTAACCGCATCCGGGATTACAAGGATTTCCGGGAATGTACAACCAGAATATACTCCACGTTCAATAGTGGTCAAACTTTCAGGCATTATAAGATGAGTCATATTTTTACAACCTCCAAATGCATTCGAACCAATGTAAGCGATATTGTCAAAATTATACGGCTCCAAACCTTCAATATTTTGAAAACTTTCCAACTCCTCACATTGCTTAAACGCGCAACTCCCAATCTCACTTATCTCCCCACTGATTTTAATGGTTTTTATCCCTTTGCAACCATTAAACAGCATTTTGGGGATTTTGCCTATATTAATCAGCTCAATATCTTTCAATTGATCCGATCTCAAGGGGGATAACACTTCGACATTATAATCAATTGTAGTGATCGGTCGTTCAATCACTATCTTTTCCAACATTTGTCCGAATGCCCGCTCCATTACGAATGGTTCTGACAATCCGTCCTGACTTTTTTGAATATGTACGTATTTAAGAGGAGTGTTTTCAAAGGCACCTCCAACAATTCTCTCCACATTTGGAGGCACCTCGAGGCTGTCGATCTTGGTGTATGAAAATGCATCAGCCCCTACATATTTCAAATGGTCACCGAGATCCACACTTTCCAGATTTGTACACCCTTCAAAATAATGTTCTTGCAAATATTCTAAAGAATCACATATTTCCACTTTCTTTAGCATAGGATGTTCCTTAAATATGGGAGGTTCTACATCTCTTCCAAGCTTTAAATACTCCAATTTGGGATATTGGCAATCACCATAAAAACGCAACTCTCTTCCAGCTCCCTCGATAACAAGCGTTCTTAATTCAGGAAGATCTGCAAAAATATTAGAATTCAACAAATTTATAGAACCGGGAATAGATAGGTATTTAATTGTATCATATACCTTTTCAAGTTCCCAACCATCGAAAATATCAACCACTTTTATCTCTCTTCCCAAATAATTTATTATTTCCGGAATAACAACTGTATCTCTGGAAACAGAATTAAATCCGGTAAGTACACACTCCTGCTTCTCAAGCGATAATAGTAAAAAATACATACCGTCATACTCAAAATCATATCTATATGCGTGTGCAGAAACCGAGAACATTACTGAAGACAATATCATAATTGACTTCATCATTCCATACTTTTCCCAAAAGACACGAAGAAATAAATTCATTCCTTTAGCTGACGGTGATTGTTTAGCAGTCATATTTTAATGATTTTAAGATAAGTATTTAAGCCGATTGTGAATAATTGAAGTCTCTTGGAAACTGTATAAATTTATTTGTCGAAGGAATTGAGAGTATTTGTCAGGTAGTTTTTTGATATTATAATGGAGTCATGGAGTTCCTTAATGACTGAATAAATATCTTAAAGATGCCAACAAAGACCTAAATTACAAGACAACAGACTGTCAAACAGTTTCTTTCATGATTCTCTATTTCACAGGCTTTTTCAAGTTTGCACAAAATTACAATCCGCAAACGACATAACTTGTCGCTCTTATGAGAGCGTTCCAAAATTTTACTGAATATGTCTATAAATTGAGACAAGGCAGGCATAAGGTTATGTCTTTCCAAAATCATGGTTTCAAGACTTTTTTGGTGGATATTTGTGTATAAGAAGTGTTATTAGACGTATATGATACAAACTGACACACAAGTGTCGGTTTGATTTTGTATTTTTGCATATGGGTTGGCAGACAACTTATATACATTCCATACCAATTATTTCCAACTAATAAATCTACAAAATGTATAAATCGATTTTATTGTCTATTTTAGGTTGTGCCTCTTTGCCGGCAATGGCGGCATCCTTACCGCCTGTTCCGCCTCCTGCGGAAACTAAGCAATGTTGCGGGAATTGTGCCGATAAAGATATGTCGGCATACCTGATGGTGTTTTTCACAGACGAGACTCATGACCTCTTCATGGCTACAAGTCCCGACGGATACACTTTCACCGCTGTAAACGATGGCAAACCGGTGATTGCCGGCGACTCAATTGCTGAACAGAAAGGGATACGGGACCCACACATCTCGCGAGGTCCCGACGGCGCATTCTATCTCGCAATGACAGACCTCCACATTTACGCACAGCGGGAAGGTCTGCGCGACTCCGAATGGGAACGCCCCGGAGAAGACTATGGATGGGGAAACAACCGCGGGCTGGTGTTGATGAAATCGTCTGACCTTATCAACTGGAAACGCTCTAACCTCCGCATCGACAAACTTTTTCCTGAAAAATTCGGCAACATCGGGTGTGCATGGGCACCTGAGACAACCTATGATCCTGTGGAGAAAAAGATGATGATATATTTCACCATGAGGAATGGAGTGCAACCGTCAAATCTTTATTATGCCTATACGGACGACGATTTCACAAAACTCGTGACGGAACCCAAGATCCTTTATCAATATCCGGATGCAAGCAAAGCTGTTCTTGATGCGGATATATCCCGCACGAACGATGGAAGATGGTGCCTCACATACGTGGCTCACGACGGCACTCCCGGAATAAAGATGGCTTTCTCCGACAATATCAATTCGGGATGGGAATATGCTCCCGATTTCATCGATTTCGAACCGGGGGCTTGTGAGGCACCTAATGTCTGGAAACGTATCGGGGAAGACAAATATGTAGTGATGTATGACGTCTACAGCATCAATCCCCATAACTTCGGGTTTGCAGAGACCTCAGACTTCAAGACTTTCAAAAATCTCGGACATTTCAACGAGGGGCCCATGAAGACCACAAACTTCACTTCCCCCAAGCATGGAGCCATAATACAAATTACTGCTTCAGAAAAAGAAGCCCTTGAAAATCATTGGAAATAAAAAAATATAACCGGCAGATAAATATCACTCTGCCGGTTATATTTTTATAACTAATCTTTTTACCTTAAGTAACTGTTTACACTGAATTATATCGATTTTTTACCCCACCAGGTAGTGTTGGAAATGCCGGCGCAAACGATTGTGGCACGGCGTTCGGAATTCTCCCAGTCGCATTCACGCTTGAGATAAAGCTCAACGTCTCCAACTTTTAAAATCTGGCTCTGTGCATCGTAATTCCACGCTTCTCCGTCCCATACTCCGCCGCTTACCAAATGATCGGCTGTAAGCACGCTATTGGACGATTCCTTCATCTGTGCATAGGAATATGCCATATCTATAATTTCCCAACTGCCAACAAGCTCTTCCTCTGTTATCGGGAGCTGCGGAACAGCGCCGTAGCGCTCGGGCATTACAAGAGGCCAGCCGTCTTTAGTCCATACGATGGAACGCACATGACCCATCATAAGGGCATTGCTCGCGTCATTACCGTTGACACCGGAGGGGAAACGTGCCTGCGATGCATAAAACCAGTTTCCATCCCCGTCATTAAACACTGTGCAATGGGAGAAACCTACCCATCCCTGCGAATTGGCAAACATATACGGATGCGTCACAACCGGAAGCGCGTCCCCGCCATTGTCGGTGATGTTTGTGCCGTTGATATCCACATACGGGCCTTCAATGTTACGGCTGCGCGCCACTCTGGTATTGTAGGCAACCTCGAGAGCGTCATATGCAAGGAAGAGATAATAATAACCGTCACGATAAATCACCTCCGGACCCTCTGAAGCCTGCCAGCGGTTGCCCATCTGACGGGTGGCGATCAATTTGCCATAAGGAGCTATTTCCGCGTCAGTGCCCCAGGGATTGCCCAGTTCTGCCGCCACCTTGCCGGTCTCGGGATTCAACTTCACTGCTGCGATACCGCTGTTCCAGGAGCCATAGATCATCCAGTGCTCACCGTTTTCAGTGATGATGACCGACGGGTCGATTGCATTATACTTATAGTAGCAGTTACCCCAGTCGTTGGGTGCCACATTGAAGTCAAGACCCTTGTCAGATGCATTTGTGATCACATAACCCTTGTCTTCCCAACCTTCATTATTGGCGGGATCAGAGTTTTCCATCATGCCGATGAAAGCACGCTCACCCCATGAATTATCTCCGTCTATAAGACCGGGCACAACAATGGAATAATACATGCGATAGAGGTTGTCGTTGACCTTAACCACACTCGGAGCCCAGTATCCGAAAGCGTTCACATCGGGAGTAACGGCTGCGAGTCCCATACCTTCGCGGATTTCGTTGAGCTTAGGCACAACCCATTCAGGGAGAGCCTGCATCGTGCCGCCGAGATACTCCCAATTTACAAGGTCTATTGAGCGGCGGCCATGGAAATGTCCCCCTTCCACATGGGCGTTACCGTATGAAGCATCAGTCTGATACATATAATAGTAACCGTCTGCCGCTTTCACAACCGAGGGGTCGTGCACATTGGCAAGGTTCCATTGGCTGCGGTTTCCCCACCCTGCAATATCCACATAATAATCAGGATAGGATGGTCCGCGATAATGATCGAGTTGCTCCTGGAGAGAGCCTTCCCCTGTTTTAAAAACGAAATCGGAAGAATAAATCACGTCACCTTTATATTCATTGACAAACGCCCTCACATGATATTCGCGGCCCGGCGCGAGGTCAACGATAGTTGCCTTGATCGTGTCTCCGCTTATTGTGGCATCATACACGCTGCCATATATTGTAGGGTTCGGAGTTTCCGAGATCACATAACCTGCCTTTGTGTAGTGGGCGTCGTTTTTCATGTGGAAGATAGTCGCAAACGAGGCATAGCTGCCGCCACAGTCAACTGCATGAGGAGTCTCCAGTACTATCCCTTGACCTTCGGGATAATTCACATTATCGTCATCGCTACAAGCCCCCATAAAAAGGAGACCTGCAGCAAACGCGATAGATAAATATTTAGTTAATTTCATAAATATCAAATTACTAATTATCAATTAATAATTGAATTAAAGCTCCCAGCCGGGCGTCTGAGGATATCCCGTCTTTTGAAGCTCATCATAAGGAATCGGGAAGAAATAATTCTTCGGGGCTGTAAACGAATAGTGAGAATCAATATCGCTCAGACCATAGTTGAAAGTCTGGGAAGAGCCTTCCCTTACAGCAACACCGTAAAGTGTGAACACCTGGCGATAGCGAGGAAGAGACGCCTCGGCAGACGCACTGCCGCCATTCTTTTCAAACAATTTCCAACGACGCATGTCGAAATACCTGTGGTCTTCAAAACAGAATTCAATTCTAATTTCATTCTGTATGCGCTCACGCAACTGCTCCTGGCTCATTCCTGAATAAGCAGGCATACCTACACGTGCACGCACCTGATTGACATAGTCGTATGCCTCTCCGGTCTGTCCCGACTCATTGAGCGCTTCCGCAGCGGCAAGGAGTATCTCGGCGTAGCGGAAAATCGGACACGCATGGCGCTGATTGCCCACAGTGCCGTCCCAGCGGATGTTGTGAAGATACTTTTTAGAATAATAACCGGTGGCGGTTCCTCCGTTGCCACGTGCATAATCCGCTCCGGTACGGGTGTCGTCGTTGTTTACGTCTATCGGACGCGCCTCATCGCCGTCGCCCCATATGGAACCATGGTGGAGAATGGTCTGCTCAAGACGCGGGTCACGGTTTACATATGGATTTTGGGCATCATACGACGGATCTTGATCAATCGGAAGACCATTGATTGTCTCGTATGCATCCACAAGATTCTGTGTCGGGTTGAGATAACCTGTCGCGCTGATAGAGCCGGTGAAGCCGCAGGGGGCATTGAAAAACTCTATCTGAAGAGTGGTCCAGACAGAACGGCTCAGAATATACTCGTTGTTGAGCACAGGGTTTGAAATAAAACACTGATAATAGTTCTGCGAGGGATCATTACTGTCGGTTGTATAAAGCCTATAGGGATTGCTTTGCATCCTGTTCTTGGCTATGAAATCCTTTGCGGCATTTGCGGCTTCCGTCCAGCGTGAAACGTCGTTCCCGGGGTTGAAGAGGGGAGATGCGCGGAAAAGAAGCGCGCGTGTTTTGAGTGCGTATGCGGCTGCACCGTTTATTCTGCCCCAGTTCTCTGTTTCATCACTGTAGCGGAAGGGGAGATTGTCCTTATATTTGTCACATTCATCCGCAATCCATTTAAGGACATCGGCAGCAGCCGTGCGTTTGGGTAGAGGGGTAGACGGCGCAAGGATTATCGGAGTGCCGTTTTCATCATCCGCCACAATGGGGATATCGCCATACCAGCATAGCAGGTCAAAATGAAGAATGGCACGCAATATTCTCGCTTCGGCATCCCATCGGTCGTAAAGGCGGCTGTCATCGCCCGTTTTTTCTGCATTTCCAACAACATCCGGACGTGCATTGAGGAGATACTGGTTGACTCCACGGATACCGGAGTAATCTCTTGACCAATAAAAATCGGCAAACCAATGGTTGGTGGCGTCATAGGCATCAGCCATGACGGAATGGTATCTTGCCACACCCCAGTAATCTACTGCATTATCGGTCATGCAATCTTGTGAGAGTCGATATTGAGTATCGTTATAACCTTGAAAAGCATCGGGAAGATAATCGTAGAGCTGGGCGAGATAGCCTCGCGTACGGTCATAGTCTGAAAAGACATTCTCTGCCTGAAGGGTTAGGTCGACCTCCTTGTCGAGATAATCGCTGCAGGAAGCCGCCCCCAGGGAGAGGAGACCCACAGCCGCTATTGATAATATTTTGGAGTTCATGATAATCTTGATTTTGTTGATCCGGTTTTCAGTCTATGCCCGTCGATATCCGACGAGTCATAGATCTGAAACCATTATCATAATTTAGAATTCAATGTGAAGACCGAAATTAAACGTGCGGGTTTTAGGATACCACCAGCAATAAGACATCGGCTTCTCCGGATCCATACCCTCAGGCATGTGGCTCCAGTTGGCAATGTTGTATGCGCTGAAATAGAAGCGGCATTGGCTCATGTGGATTTTGGAGATAAGGCTTGTCGGGAGAGAATAGCCGAACTCTATGTTCCGGAGTGAGAAATAATCACCGTTCATGATCCATATATCGTTCTGATAAGAACCGTTGTCACGTGAAGAATCTTCTGTGTTATAGGTATAGCTCAGACGCGGATATTTTGCATTGATATTACGCGGATCCATAGGATCGTCCGTGTAGTAGCCCCATGCTTTCGTAACCTCGTGAGTGGCATTGTTGTTACCCCATTCGGAGAATGTCATTGAAGGGGAAAGGAACACTGAGCGGTTCAGATATGCGGTGCCTATCACTTTCAGGTCGAATCCCTTGTAGGCGGCATAAATCGAGATAGAGGGCGTGAGATCAGGGATAAGGGTATATCCGTAGGGTTCCATGTCGCGTGAGTCGATCTGACGGTCTCCGTTAAGATCGCGGAACACCGCCGTGCCGAGTTTCTGGCCTCCTCCCGAAAATGTGTTGTAAGGATATTTCTCGGGGTGCGCGATAGCGTCAGCCTGTGAAGTCGAGATGAGTGCGGGATCTGAAGCCCAGCCGTTGAAGCGGTAAGCGTTCCAACCGCCGACAACGTCCCTGTTTTCCCATTCGTAGATAGAAGCCACGGAAGCATAATCACGGATGCGGTCTCCTGTCTTGCGCTGCCATTCTACAGAGGGCGCGATCTCATCCATCTCTATAATCTTGTTCTTGTTCCATGAAAGCATACCTTCCACCGTGTAGGTTACGTTGCCGATCTTGTTTGAATGACCGATTGTCAGTTCAAGACCACGGCTCTCCACCTTGCCATATGAATCGCGGGCGAAAGTGATACCGAGGATATCGGGGTTTGTGGAGCGTTCTATGAGGATGTCGCTACGCCATTCCTTGAAGACATCAAACGAACCATAGAGGCGGTGATGCCAGAAGTCCCAGTCAAGTCCAAGGTTGAGCATCTTCGAAATCTCCCATTTGCTGTTAGGATTGCCGGCTACACTTTCTATAAATCCCGGCACAAGTGTGGCATTGTGTCCGAAACTGTAACCTCCTGAAGTTGCAAAAGTAGACTGATAGGGATAGCGTCCTGCGCCTGTGTCGCTCATACCCGACTTACCATAGGAGGCACGGAATTTCAGAAGATCGATATTCGGATTCCTCAGGAATTTTTCTTCCGAAAGCACCCAACCGAGAGATGCTCCCCAGAATGTGCCCCATTGGTCGCCGGGGGCGAAGTTGTCATTACCCATACGGGAGATATTTCCAGACACGATATAACGTCCGCCGTAGATATATGCAAGCGATCCGTTGTAGGAAAGATAACGGTCGGATGAATACATCGAATTGTCGGTATTCGCCTCCTTCACATTGAGACGTTGCTGATAGGCACGGATGAAAGCGTTTGCCTGTACTCGGTGATCTCCGAATTCACGGTCATACTTGAACCCGAACCGGGTGTTGAGGGTCCAGGAATTGGCGCGTTCGTTAGCGGAAGGATTAGTCAATTCAGAATAACGGTTGGTCTGAGTATAGGTGAAGTCATCCACATTCTCCACCGCCATATTTGTGAAATCATAAGAATATGAGTTGACACGGTTTGTCTGAGTCGACTGGAACACATCGAATGCATCAAAGCTGACAACAAGATTTGCTTCCAGACCTTTGGTGATCGGATCAAGTATTCCTGTCACATCGACAGTTGAATAAAGCTGGCGTCTGCGGTTCTTCTCCTGACCTGACGACCCAAGTTGAAATGTAGGGTTGTTGGCGCTTCCGTCCACATACAGTTCGCCGTTCGGGCAATAGACCGGACGCATGGGATCCGCTTCCACGGCGCCGAAGGTAGTAAGGTCAAACACCCTGGTGGTGGGTTGAAGAATATTATCAATACGTCCGCCGAGGTCAAGACCTACACGGAGATATTTGTTGACATTAATGTCAAGGTTGGAACGCAGGTTCCAACGGTTGAGAACATGTTGTGTCGAAAAACGATCATTAAAACTCGTGCCTTTAGAGTTCCACATACCTTCCTGACGTAGATATGAGAACGACACATAGTATCGCGCGCGGTTGTTGCCTCCCGAAATCTGGAGGTTGGTCTTGACCACAGGGGCTGTCTCGCGATAAAGCTCATCAAACCAATTGGTATTGAAATAACGGTAACGGTCCATACCATCAAGGGTCTCTCCGGAACATACGCGACGATATTTCTCAATCTGTTCCGGGGAATAGATTGGGTCTTTTCCATCAAGATAACGCACCTGATTCTTTGTCAACGCAAGATTATAGGAATTCTGGTTTTCCACTTTGCCAGTGAGAGTCTGGAAACCTACCTCCTGAGTGAAATTGATGTGCGTCTTTCCCGCCTCGCCTCGTTTAGTGGTCACCAGGATGACGCCATTCGCTCCTCGCATGCCATAAAGTGCAGTGGCGGCAGCATCCTTCAGCACTGTCACGGATTCAATAGGGAAAGCGTCGAGGAAGGAGAGGTCTCGCTCCACATTATCGACTATGACCAGAGGGTTGCGTGCATTTGAGTTAAGGGTGCGGATACCGCGCACATACATTTTAGTCTCAGACCAGCCAGGTTCTGAAGACACCTCATATGTCTCCACGCCTGTCAAAAGGGAGTTGAAGGCATTCTGAAGCACAGTGACGGGATAACGCTGAAGCTCCTCGCCGGTCACTACTGAACGGGAATCGGTAAGCAATTTTTTCTGCTGTTCCCCGAAAGCCACCGGCGCAAGATGCGCATAAGGATCAGTGTCCGGCTGCAACACGATCTCGATCGGCGCACTGAAATCCTCAACAGGAATTATTGATGTAAGGTAGCCCGTGCAGGTGGCGTTGACCTCATCGTCATAGTTGGCGTCTTTAATAGAGAACTCTCCGTTTTCGTTGGTGAACACGACTTTGCTTTGCTCGGCAAGATTCACCACAGCCCCCGGGATAGGATTCCCTTCAGGATCGACTACACGACCTTTGAGGATATTTCCTGTAGGGGCGGCAAACGCCGCTACAGACCAGCCGGTGATGACAGCTGCCGTGAAAGCGGGTTTTACCTTGTTCCTTATATGATTTATGATGTGGTTCATATATGTTCGAATTTTTCTGTTTCATTTTTAAGGATTAAAGCTGTCTTAACAACTTTATTACCATCCCGGATTGTTTTCCAGATTTGTCTTCCAGATCTCTCCCTCTGGTATTGGATAGAGATACATACGCTCTTCAAACACACGATCCTGAGCTTTCTTGCGGGTCACTGTGCCGTCCATAGCGACATTCACTCCATAGATCGGACGGCTGAGAGCCTCGACAGCCACATTCCAGCGGCGTACATCCCAAGAACGGTGCTCTTCAAAAGCGAATTCCACCGTGCGCTCCTTGTGAATGAAATTACGCATGGCTTCCTTGCTCGAAAGGTCCTGACGATCGGCTACGCTTCCGGTTATACCGGCGCGATGGCGCACCTGGTCAAGCATATCAAAAACCTGTTGGCAGGGACCGTTGACCTCGTTCATAGCCTCCGCATAGTTCATAAGGATCTCCGCATATCGGATGACGGTCCAAAGGCGGTAGGCAGATCCGCTATGGTTCGAGCTAAGGATAGAAGCGGGGATATATTTGCGCATATAATAGCCTGTCGGAGTTGCATTGGCATTGCCGGTTGGATTGTCTGCCATTCCGGGACGTACGTCGATTGTACTGTTGTCGCGCGTTGTTCCCCAAGGAGTGCCTTGATAAAGCACTGTAGCCCTCAAACGAGGATCGCGGTTCTCCCACATCTCCGCATCGCTATATCCGCTTTCCTCATTGATTGCCGGCACCAGTGAGCCTGAAGGATAAACCGGCGCGCCGGTGGCGTCATACTGCGCGAATGGAGACGAGCCGTCGATCATGTCATACATATCCACAAGATTCTGAGAGGGACAGTTTCCTCCGCTCCCGCCTTCTCCTACAGGAGTATCCTGAGATATATTAGCCCATCCGATAGCCACATCGTTACGGAAAAAGATGACCTCGTTGTTATTACCGGTATATTGTGTGCGGAGCACTGCATTGGCATAATTCTCGGCAGGGTCGATATTTGCTTCAGAAAACAGACCGAAATTGGCGCCGAAGTCCTGAATGAAACTGTTGGCGGCATCAGCGGCATCCTGCCAGGTCACTCCGCTTTCGGCGGCATATCTCGGAGAAGCCATATAGAGTTTAATTCGTGAGGCAAGAGCCCGGGCCATTGGCTGGGAAAGCCTTCCGATTCTGTTGGCGCTCCAGGCATCTGTATATGAAAGCAGGTCCGGCTCTGATTCTTCCAACTCTTTAAGAATGAAATCAACCACATATTCCCTCACAGAAGGACGCTTTGAATAGGGGGAGATCATATCTTCGTCCGGATCGAGCACCTCTGTCACAATAGGCAGCGGACCGAAACGGAGAAACAACTCCCAATAGAAATATGCGCGGAATGTGCGAGCCTCCGCACGCATTATGGCACGGTCGCGCAACTCCTGCTCTTCGGTTTTTGTGATATCTTTAGGCACGAGATCCATCTGATTGATCACCCTGTTGCATTTGCGGATGGCACGATAACGTGATTCCCATGTGTCATTGAATTCCGAGGTGCCTCCGCCTCCGTAATAGTTGCCTATATTAAAGGTTGTGCGGGCGCCTCCGGTAGCGAACGACGTCTCGGCAAGATCCGTGGCGGCATCCAGCCATGAGCCATTTATACGGTTGGCGCCATGACGAATAAAATTATATGTATCGTTGTGGAAATATTCAAACATGCTCCAGCTGCCGAGAGTCTTATCTTCTGTAAGCTCGTTAGACGGCTGCTTGTCGAGGAAGTCTCCACACGAAGTCAACGCGGAGACACCACTGAGCATGAAAGCCAACGCTAAGAATTTATATGATTTTTTCATTTCGATATCAGATTAGAATTGGATGTTGACACCAAAGTTGACAGTCTTGCAGATAGGATAGCGGTTCGACCCGTTGCTCTCAGGGTCGGTCAGCCCGTTAAGATGATCCCATGTCACGAGGTTGTTGGCGTTTACGAAGAAACGGCACTGGCTCATGTAAGCGTGTTTGATCCATTTTTCCGGGAGGGAATAGGAGAGTTCGATATTCTTCAGACGGAAGAATGAACCGTTCTTCAGGAAGAAGGAGTTGGTCCGCTGGTTATGGTCGCCATAGCTGTCGTAGTGAAGGAGGGGATATTTGGCATTCGCGAGATTCTCCGATTCTGAAAGTGCAGGGTTCCAACGGTCAAGATGATGTTCTTTCACCTTGCCGCCGTTGACAAAGGCATACATCGCTTCCGCATCATAATAGCGGCTCACGTGATCCACACCTTGGAACATGATGCTGAATCCGATACCTTTCCATTCCGCGCCGAGAGTGATGGCGTATGTGTTTTCCGGAATATCGGAATATCCTATAAATGTCTCGTCGCGGTCGTCAATAAATCCGTCGCCGTTCATGTCGCGATATTTGAGATCGCCGGGCTTCACGGTGCCGAATGTAGATGTGGGCAGATTTCCGCCATCGATGTCAGCCTGAGTCACGAATCCGTCTGCCACAAGCCCGAAATACTGACCGATTGCATGGCCTGTACGCTTGCGGTAGTCCGTTTTGTTGGCAGGTTCGTCCATCTCTGTGATCTTGTTCTTCGCGTGAGAGTAGGTTCCCCCTATGTTATATTTGAAATCGTTTCCGATTTTGTTGCTGTAATGAAGTTCGATTTCAAAACCCTTGTTTTCAGTCTTACCAAGGTTTCCGGCTGCAGATGTCACACCAAACCACCATGGACGTGTGAGATATTCCGTAAGAATATTGTTGCGCTTTTCCCAGAAGAAATCGATATTACCGCTAAGCGAATTGTTGAACAGCCCGAATTCAAGACCCACATTGTATTTATGGGCACGTTCCCAGGTCACCCCATAGTTAGGATACTGTTCTTCAAAAATACCTGTCTGACCGGATGTGCCAAAGTAGTAATCGTTTGCGATCTGACTCCATTTCTGCTCATAAAGGAATCGCTGCTGCACACCCCCGACCTGATATACATCATTACCTACCTGACCGTATGATGCGCGCAGTTTAAGGTTGTTGAGCCAATCGGTGGAATTTTCCATAAATTTCTCCTGAGTGATTCGCCAACCTGCCGAGAATGCGGGGAAGAAACCGAAACGTTTACCTTTCATAAAGTTCTCGGAACCGTTGTATCCGGCATTGAACTCGAAAAGATAGCGGTCGTCGTATGCATATGTGACACGCCCTACCACACCTTGATAACGTTTGGCGAGGTCGCTCTGGTAGCGATAGTCGTTCTGCATATAAAGCACCATGGCTGTCACGTCATGGAGATCTGCGAACTTACGTGCATAGTTCAACTGAGCCTCCATATAAAGCTTATAGACAGTGAAGCTGGTTTTTCTGCTCGTCATTGTGCCATCGGTATTAAACCGGTTATAGGCGTCAATGCTCTGGTAGTTGTCACGGTCGTTAAGCTCGTATGTGGCAAAAGACTTGCTGTAGGTGGTCTTATGATAATTTTCATAGTCGAAGCTCACCATCCCTCGTGCCGAAAGTCCCGGGGTTAGCCAATCCATCTTGTAGTCTGCAATAAAGTTCGTTTCGTTGACAGTATTGACTCCCTTGTAGTATCCCGATTCGGCAAGAGTGGCATAGACATTGCTCTGATATTGTGAGCTTCCTCCGTAGAGAGTCTTGGTTGTCTCTCCGTTCTGCACCTCGTATGCCACGGGGAAAAGCCATCCCGGCGTATGGTTCAGCTGATAGAATACATTACTGTATGAACCGTCGTCTCTTTCGTCTGAGTTAGGGCCTCGGCGTTCCTCGAAACGGGTTCCGAAATTCACTGACAACTGAAGATCTTTTGTCAGGAAGAAATCGGCGTTCGCACGGAAACCATATCTTTTATAATTCAAAGATGTGGAGTTGCCGTAAGGGTCTTTTGAAAGATTCTTGAAAAGAGATTCCTGATCGTAATATTCTAAAGAAGCGTAGTAACGCATTCTCTTTGTTCCGCCGCGTACACTTGCGTTGTAGCGCTGCGAGGGGGCGGAAGAGCGCAGAATCTCGTCATACCAGTCTACGTTGGGGTAAAGGAGAGCCTCAACTCCGCTCAACTGACCGTTGACTGATTTTTGATACATGTCGAGGTCATACGAGGAATACTGAGAGGGAAGACCGTCGTTGGCAAGAGCCTCCTCAAGAAGGGAGACCGACTCATATGAGTTCAGATACGTATTCTTGCGGGTAGGGGTCTAGAACTGCCATGAGGCGGTAAGGTTCACGATCGGTTTTTGTTCCTTACCTCGTTTTGTGGTGATAAGCATAACGCCGTTCGCACCTCGCACGCCATATACGGCAGTTGCCGAAGCATCCTTAAGCACAGAGATTGTCTCGATATCGTCTGGCGCGATCTGGGAGAAAGAACGCTCAACGCCGTCAACAAGGATAAGAGGCTGGGCGTCACCTGCGAATGTTGCACGTCCGCGGATGTAGATCGAGGCGTCGTCCGCACCGGGCGCACCCGAAGTCTGAGAAGTGATCACACCGGGAATCTTGCCGGTGATCGCCTGGGAAAGGTTGGCGGAGGGAGTCTCCAGAAGATCGCCGGAATTGACCTGGGAGATTGCTCCCACCACCGACTCTTTCTTTTGCTGACCATAACCTACCACCACTACTTCGTTAAGAAGAGAAGATTCCTCCTGGAGAGTGATCTGTAGATCTGTCTGTCCTTTCACTTCCACCTCCTGGGTGGCATAACCAACGTATGACACCACAAGCACACCTTTCTTGGCGTCTTTCAGATTTAACTGGAAGAAACCGTCGATATCGGTAGCTGTGCCGTTGGTTGTTCCTTTTTCTATGACTGTAGCGCCAATAAGAGGTTCTCCTGAAGCGTCGCTGACCACTCCTTTCACAATTTCCGCGCCCGCCGGGAATACGGCAAGCATCAGAAGGAGAACCGGGAGGAGGAGGAGGAGCATATTGCCCCGCCGTCCTTCGGCTGTTATTCCTTTTTTATCCATTATGATGTATGGTTAGATTTTAAGTTACTTATTATTCCATAGTCGCCCAGGGATAATATCCCACCTTGCTGAACTCAAGCCATGCCAGCTCGCATGTGAAGAAAAGTCCTATAGGGGCTGTCAGTGAACTTGCCGAGAATTTATAAGGGGGCATCTCCCTGCCGTCGGCAGTGGTCTGGGTGCAATACATGTCAAGAGTCCCTGCCGAGTATGAGAAGAGAATCTTTACATTGGCATCTTTCATGTCGGCCACATAAGTTTCCCAATCAAAAGCCTGTTCCATTGTAGTGTTGCCACCATCGAAGCTTGCGCCCCAGCCGTAGGCATCAGAACGGAGCACAAAGTTCTCGGCATAACCTGCTTCTCCTACCCATGGGCCATTGGAACATACGAGGAGCCAGTTGTTCCAGTTGGCACCTGCACCTGTCGTATGGTTCACAAATTCTACTCCCCAGTTCTTGAAATTGCCGTCGAAACGGTTGTTGGGTGAATGTGCCGACCACCATCCTGTGCTGCAGTCAGTCTGTCCGGTGACATATTGCCCGGCGGTATATGTCTGACCCACGAATACTGTCTGCGGATTGATAAGCAGGTGTGAACCCTCGCATGTAAGGAATGTGCCAAGCACTTCGCTGTCTACACCCTCAACACGGATAGAATAGTGTCTTTCGGTGCCGTTTTCGGCAGTAACAAGAGCTGTCACCGTCACATCTGTCCCTTTCCTCGTAATATCAAGAGACACAAACGCTCCGTCCATTTCCGACATGAAGGTACCCCAATCGAAATCATGGGTGATATTGTCGCCGTTATAGTTGTTGCCCCATCCGTAGGCGTCTGCGCGCAGGTAGAGATATTCCGCATAACCGTCGGCTCCACGCTCCGGACCGTTGGTGAGCACAAGTCCCCAGTTGCACCAGTTATCATTCTTTCCGCCATGATAGTTGTAGAAATCATAATGTACGGTGCCGTCTCCGGTAAGGTTTACGTAATCCGCCCACATGCTCCAGAATCCTGTGGTGTTGTCTTCAAGCCCGACAAGAGTCCAGGTGCTTAAATCCGGACCGGAAGGACCTTCACCACCTCCAAGATTAGGACGAGCGATCTCTTTTTCCGTCAAGGCGTTGCGATAGATTTTCAGATCATCCACAAGCAACAGCGATGAATTTTCTGTGCCGCCGATAATCATCGTGGGCACATTGTTGGCAAACTTCACAAGTTTCGAGCAATCGAATTCTGTGACAGTCTTGCTTACCTTTCTGTCACCGTCAACATACCATTCATAGCCGTCATTATTGAGAACGACAGCTACATAATGCCAGTCACCGGGAGTCATGTAGCCGGTAGTTACCGAAGAAGGATCGTTTTCGGTCCATTCCCCGTCTGCCGCCGAATATTTGATTCCTCCGTTGGCATTGATTGAAAGAGTTCCGTTGCCGGTCTCGTTTTCAAACATCAATAGAGTTGCAGACAGATCCTGAGGCTCATTCACCTCATTTCCATCTGTGTCGGTGACGGTCTGCACCGGCTGTTTCATCCAGAATGTGAAAGAAGCCGCCTTCTGAAGTGTCGTCTTCGAAAACGGGTTGGATAAAAACACATGTCCGTTGTTAAGTTCAAGCACTTTCCCCTTGATTTCGTCTTCAATAATCTGGGGAGTGCTCCCGCCGGGATTCGCGACTGGGGTGAACATGGCAAGATCCAGTCCCTCATCCGCATCAAAATCAAAAGCCGCCACGTTTTCCAGGGTTGGATAAACCTGATTTCCTGCAGGCGGGTCCTGTTGTCCCCAGTCTTCGCAAGATGTCATCGTGGTCAGTAGAACAGCAAGGGCTGCCGCTGGCATCCATTTCTCTGTCTTCATGATGATATTAGGTTGTTAAGAGGTTAAAATATTTCTGTTTTTGGTTTGCAACTACGGGATTAACCCATTTTACAGTCGCAAAATTAGGTGTTTCCACGCGCGTATATGGTGGACAATTGAGTAAAGGTGGTGGACAAACTAAAATTCCTTAAAAATTTTTAAGTATTGGTTAAAAACTTAATTATTGGGCGCCCCTTTAAGCAATACACTCGGATTCACTCCGTATTGTTTGGTGAAACAGCGGGTAAAATATTTTGAATCGTTAAACCCTACTTGAAATGCAACTTCCGATACGTTCATATTCTTCGTTCCCTGATTTTGCATGATCAATTCATGCGCCACCTTAAGACGATACATGCGCATCAGCTGGTTTGCCCCTTGTCCCATAAGGCTCTGGAGTTTCTTGTTGAGAAGACTCCTGCTAACGCCGAGAGCATCCGCAAACTCTCCAACCTCGTAATATGAATTGGTATAATTATCCTTCAAAACCTCCATCACCTTATTGACAAACTTTTTGTCGCGGCTCTCCTCTTTTATTTCAAGATGATCGACCTGCATGTCTGACACAAATTTCCGCTGATAACGGCGCTTGTTGGCAAGGATATTGTTTATTCTTGTAAGCAACATTTCTTCGTCAAACGGCTTTAATATATAGTCGTCTACTCCTTTGCGATACCCCTCCATCCTTGATTCCTGCGAAGTCTTTGCTGTAAGCATGATGAACGGGATGTGGGATATTGCAAAATTTTCCTTCACTTTACCCGCAAGTTCAAGACCATCCATCACCGGCATCATAAGGTCGCTGATAATGAAATCCACGTCTTTCTTTTCAAGAAGGAGAAGCGCCTCCTCCCCGTTCCCCGCCTCTTCCACACTATAATGGTCTCCAAGCACAGATCGCATGAAGCCCCTCATATCGGGATTGTCTTCCACCACAAGCACGGTCTGACGGCGGTCTGACTGGTTTTCTTCATGTGAAGCCGCCGGCAACAGCAATGAGCCACCTGCTGGTAAATTTTCTATCTCTGCTCCATCCACCCGCATAAGCACTCTAAACGAGCACCCCGTGCCATGGTTGTTGCGTGCGTTGATTGTGCCGCCATACACCTCCACAAGCCTACGGCACAGATATAGCCCTATTCCGCTGTCGGCTGCCCCGATTAGCGGATATTTTATCTGGCTTTGTCCCTGATAGAAATGATCAAACACCTTATCCGTCTCGTCTTCTTTCAGTCCGCATCCCGTGTCGCTTACACAAAGATAAAAGATATTGCCGTCTCCACATTTTTCATTCCTGAAGATCGACGCATAGACAGAAACCTTTCCATTATCGGGAGTGAACTTGATTGCATTCCCCAAAAGATTGGTAAGCACTTTCCGTATGGCGTCTTCATTGAAATTAAACACCGGAGTGGAAAGATGATACATGGCGCGTATCTCTATCCCCCTTTCCTCGGCGTATGCACGGAAGGGGAGGATGATCTCGTCGATCAATGTGCGGATATTACCTTTTACTGTCACTTTCTCCATTTTTCCGGACTCTATCTTGCGGAAATCCATCAACTGATTGATAAGCGACAGGAGATAGCGTGAATTACGCTCCACAAAATTCAACTGTTCTATCACCTTGGGATTGGTGCTAAGTTTCAAGGCACGCTCTATCGGACCGATAATTAATGTGATCGGCGTGCGGAATTCATGTGTGATATTTGTAAAGAATGAAATACGGTCGGCGGTGAGCTGTTGCACCTTCCCCGCCATTTCGGAAAGCTGACTCTTCTGCTCGCTTATCTGCTCGTTGCGCAGCTTCAATTCTATATTTTGCTCACTCAATTCATGCGCATGCACTTCGAGAAGCGATTTCTGTTCTGTAATCTCTTTGACACTCTCGTCGACAGCCTTCTTGAGTTCGTTGCGCTGACGGGTCAAGTCTTTTATTCTCCATTTATATACGGCAAGCACACTTACCAAGAGGGCGGCGGCAACAAGAATTATAAACCACCATCTCTTATAAAAATGGGGCACTATCTCTATTTCAAAACTTGAAACCGGCGCCGAATCGGCAGATTGTCCATGTCCCACATATTTGACTTCAAGCCTGTAGTCTCCGGGGGATAGATTCATATAAGCTACGCTATGTCTGCCGGCTGCCAACTCTTTCCATTCCTCCTCATATCCCACCATCCGATAAAGATACCTGCCGTTTGATTCGCCGGCATAATCGAACGACGAAAAACCGATCTCAAACGAACGGTCATTCTCAGGTATGCTGGCAGAGACCGGATTTCCATAAGTCTTGTCATTGTCTACAGTCAGAAAAGTGAAATGAACAGGATACGGTGTAAGTCCCGAGGCGGAAAGACCCTTGATCGCCAACATTCCGTCAACACTGCCGAAAAGGATATCACCGTTGGCAAGACGGCGATAGGCATTCCAATAAAACTGCTCTGTATCCAGACCGTTGTTTAGTCCGAAATTAATAAAATTTCCTGTTGCCGTCATACAGGATAACCCATGATATGTAGCGATCCAGAGGTTTCCATGTGGATCTTCGGCTATGCCATGAACCACATCGTTGGGCAATCCGTCAGACGAATTGTAGTTTACAAACCTGCCGGAGGCTACATCCCCGTCAAAACAGTATATTCCATTCCCGTTTGTCCCCACCCATATCGTGCCGTCATGGGCAAGGGCTATACAAGTCACCTTCTCATTGACAGAAGAGTCAGGATTATCAAGTTTATTGGGGTAATGCACAAATTCAAAATCTCCACTCCGCACACTTCTCTTGAGATTGACAGCCAAAACGCCTTCAAGACCGCCTATCCAGAGTCTGCCGTCGGGAGCCAAGACCATGGAAACGCTTCCCCTGATAATGTCTGCATCCTTAAACGGGACCGACAGTTTGTCGGTTGTGATGTCGTATATGAATATTCCAAAATTAGCCCCTATCCATATAAGGTTGTTATATGGATCATACGCCAATGCTCCTATATATTCCAGACGTCTTCCATCCTCTACCTTATTGAGAAGCCGTAAGGTCTTGGTGGGATTACTCTTGTCGAGCATACACAATCCCCCTCCCCATGTCCCGACCCATAAGTGTCCCGTATGGTCGGCAGTGATGGCACTGACAGAATTATGGGGGAGGGCTCCGTTGGCAGACGTGAAATGCATGAACCCGTTGTCATATCCGCTCATGCCTTTGTTCAATCCCCCTTCAACTGTCCCGACCCATAAGGTCCCGTCGCCATCCTCAAAAATTGCATTGACCGGGTGCGGCGAAAGGGATTCTGGATTGGAAGAATCATGACGCAACATCTTTGAATAGAGTTTGCGGGGAGAAAATAAATTGATTCCACACCCCTCGGTCCCTACCCAAAGATTATCCCCCTCGGCAATAAGACAGTTTATGAAATCATTGTTAAGACCATGGGGTCTGCCGTCGATGTCGGATGCCGATACCGGATAAAACCCGTCTGTTGCAGGGTCATAGATATTGATGCCGTTAAGACATCCCGCGATAAGCTCTCCGTTGCCCGTCAATTCCAAAGACGTGACAAATGTCTGGGAAAGACTTCCCGGCTTTCCGTCTCCTCCGTTATAAACCTTCACATTCTGAGAAGAGATGTCGTAACAATAAAGACCGGCATCCGTGGCTATCCATATATGATTGCCCGCCTGTATGAAATCTGCTATATAGTTCGAAGGGTCGAGCGACAGGGCGGGAGACAATGGCTTCGAATTTATTTTGCCGGCTTCAATAGTCAGCAGACATATATTCCCGGCAACACCTGTCAACACCCCCTTGTCTATCCCCGGCAATGACTCGATGGCTCCCAATGTGATTGTGGCGGTGGTTTGGTGAGGAAGAGTCGCTATATCGCGTATATTTCCGTTATCATCAAATTGAACGCAGACCACATCTTTACTGTTTCTGAGCCATATATTTGAATCCTTATCCGAAGTGATATAGAAAGCAGGCGTCATGGCTATTTCCTTAAAGGTCTTGTCGGCGGAGAGATCTACGGGGCTAAGGTCATTAAGGTTGATTATGTCGACACCGCCGTCGCTGGCAACCCACAGGCGCCCGAACTTGTCTTCCGCAACTTTGCGTACAAACGTGCTTTTTATATGTCTGGAAATAGAATTTGGTGTGAAATTCACAAATTCATAGCCGTCATAACGTGACAAGGAACTGGATGTGGCAATCCACATATATCCCTTACTGTCACGGAAGATGTCTTCCACAAAATTGTGCGACAATCCTTCCTGCATCGTGATGAAGCTGACGGAATAGTTTTCGGGAAACGTATTTATCAGGGATATGGTTTGTGGATATGCCGCTTTTGAAAACAGCCACGCCAAAGAGATTGCCAGTAAAGTTATGAGTCGGTTGAGTTTCATGCACGATTCAGTAAGGTCAGTGAATATGTCAGTCGCTATGAAAGCATTCGGGAGTAAAGTCCCTTTTTAGATGTACAAATTTATAACATTTTTTGACCATTTTATACATTTTCACCCTCATAACTTATTTTTTCCACCTTTTCTATTCAAAAATCCACCCTACACCTCCCTTTCAGTCAAATAAGATTGAATATTACACCTCATTAAGGATGCGATTAGATAATTTTGCAAATGGAACTGATGGGAGTATTTCCCAATAAAGAGAATTTATCAATCTACATAACAAATCTATTATCTTCATGAAATTCTTTACATCTATATGTCTTGCGGCATTCTTTGCGCTTCCCATGCTGTCGGAAGGTTTCACGCCGGTTTCAAGACCGAACCCCTGGACTGATGACTACACCCACCTCTCCGGGATGGAAAACTGGAAAGACTGGGGCACATATAATGTCCACGATCCGGCTTGCCGAAAGGTGGGCGATTATTATTATATGTATTCCACTGACGCCATCTACCGTGAAAACCGCAAGGCGGCTCGGGAGAAAAATGTTCCGTTAGGATATATCCAGATGCGGAGATCGAAAGATCTCGTCAACTGGGAATTTCTCGGATGGGTATTCCCGGAGATCCCTGCAGAGGCGGTTGCTTGGGTCAAAGAGAAAGCTGACGGCAAAGGAGCCACCAATATATGGGCTCCTTATATGGTAGACTGCGGCGACGGCAATTTCCGTCTGTATTATTGTGTATCGGCATTCGGAATGAACACTTCTTATATCGGTATGGCAGAAGCGGCTTCTCCTGAAGGTCCCTGGATTCAGAAAGGTGCGGTGGTACGCACTGACAAAAGTTCTAAAATGAACGCAATAGACCCTTCTGTAATTACCGATGAAAACGGGAAACAATGGATGCATTACGGATCTTATTTCGGAGGATTGTATTGTGTGGAACTGAATCCCGCGACCGGACTCGTCATGAAAGCAGGTGATCAGGGGCATCTCGTGGCGCGTCGTGCAAACTGGAGAAAAGACAATCTGGAAGCTCCCGAGATAATCCGGCATGAGACAACCGGAAAGTATTATCTTTTCCAAAGCTACGAACCCCTGATGACCACTTACAACGTGCGTGTTGCGCGTGCCGAGAGTGCCGAGGGTCCGTTCTACGATTTCAAAGGGAATGTAGTGAGCGACACCACCAACAATTTCCCGATCCTGACGGCACCCTATAGATTTGAGAATCATTCCGGGTGGGTAGGGACTGCTCATTGTGGCGTGTTTGACGACGGGGAAGGTAATTATTTCATGGCACATCAGGGAAGGTATGCTAAAGATTCAGGGTTAATGGTGCTTCATCTGAGACAAGTGTTCATGACTCCATCCGGATGGCCGGTCGTTTCTCCCGAAAGATACGCCGGAGTGAATCCAAAGAAATTTTCTTCCTCAGACTTGCAGGGGGAATGGGAATTTATAAGAGTATCCGAACCTCGTGCGGAACGCCGGCTTGAGGCGGGTCAGATTTTATGGGGAGAAGGAGATTTGAAGAAAGGGGAGTGGAACGATTCTTTTTCCGTGTCTTTTTCCTGTGACGGCACATTAAAGTTGGATAATGTCACATACGGTGAAACCATTTCCGGAAAGGGCACAGTGAAAGATAAATGGGAACTTGATGAAAAAGGTCAGTTACTCAATGTCACTATAAATGGAGAAATAATCACTGACCTGATTCTCCATGCGGGCCATGACTGGGAAAGAGAGACCGACACCATATTGTTTACAGGTCTCGACTCAAATGGAAGATCGGTATGGGGTAAGAAATTGAGATAATGATATGATTTTATAATATTGGGGTGTGTCATACGCACAACTTCCGGAAGCGAAAGTTGTGCGTATGAAAAGATCATTCCACCACGCCGGATGTGCGCTCCTCGTATGCCTTGTCGGCGGAAGCTTTGTCCCTGTAAAAGTTCACATGAAAAGTCTGCGGAGGATATTTGTCGCCTTTATAGTTTATTATGAAGCGATAATCATTTATATTCGTCAGACTGTCAGTAAAAAATGTGACGGGTGCAAGCATCCCTTTTTCATAAACGGGAGTTCCGAGTGACACTTTGAAACGGGTGTCGGGCAGTTCGAGCGATTCGATTACTATTGAGTCGTTTGTCGTGTTGATCAACATCACGCTATAAGTCGGGACTCCGTTCATCTTCATTCCCCATACATCATCGATATCCGTCCCCTCTAATCGACGTGAATGGCAGTCTTTGAGAGATAGAGGGGAGTCATTCTTTACCCCTTTCTTGTATGGAAGGGTGTTTTGAGCATTTTTTGAGTCATAGAATATACTATACTCATAGCCGCGCTCCTCAACTTTGACAGTCAGTGAATCTTCATCGCTGTTATCATTCTTGGCTGCGGAACTGCAGGAACTCGTCAATGCAATATTCATTGCAATCAGAATTCCTGTGGGAATAATCAGGCTAATTGGTTTCATATTTTTGATAGTTTTTGTTGATTTTTGTTGTTTGATTTTGAATTTCCGGTGATCGTCACTTTGTGACGGTTACATCAGTCATAACTTCAGATCATCAGATTTTCAAATTTACAGATCATCAGATTTCCTGATTTTCAGATTACTCTTAAACCATAAACCATATACTATAAACTAACCCCTAAACTCTCAACTCTAAACCCCTTACAATTGTATGTATCCGAACTGGGGATAATCGTTGGTGCTGAGGTACAATCGATTGAAATTCTCATTATATTCCATACCGCATATCGGTTTTCCGACATGAAGAGTCTTCTTGTATCTCCCTTCAAGATCCATTACGATTATGTCTTCAGCGAATGATCCGTTCACAACATAATCATTCAGATAAGTAGCATAAATCTCATCCTTCCCGATACAGACCAGACTGAAATATTTAAACCGTGGTTTCTTTCGTTCCTTTTGATAATCGGGACCATATATAATTTTCTTTAAGTTCCCTTCAAGATCAAATATCCGTATCTGATCGTGCACTCTGCCGGCAGAAACCATAAGTTTATTTCTAAGAGAGATTGTTAATCTGTTGTCAGAATTTTTGCCAAAACCGTTATCTTCAATCAATGTTATACTGCCGTCGTTGAGATTGACACGTCCGATCCTGTTGTCAAATTCCGTCCAATCTTCATTGGGGACATCCACCTCGTAATATGCTGTTGAATCATTAATCCAGTCTCCTGATCCAAGAACCGGCGTGACCCCCATGATTTTCTTGGGGGTCATTTTGTAAAATGCCTTGTACTCCGGATCAGACAACGCCTCCCTTATATCGAATCCCGACATATACCAAGTGGAATACCCCATCCCGTAAAGAATATGTTTCACCGGATCTATCACGATACTTCCGAAATTTGCAATCTCTCCGGGACCCTCTCCAAATTTTCCGAAATTACCGAGATACCTGTCTTCTTTTATATCATATACAAAAAAACGTTTGTTAGTCGACCTATGATCATGAATTATCAATGTGTCTCCTAAAATATTCACATCTGCGTAGGCATGTATTTCAGGCAAATTATCCTCTATGGAATGTAATACCGCCTCCACTATCCGGTCTCTTTTCCCGCAATGCTCCACAATGGGAGAGGCGGGGTTCCTCCCGCAAGACAGGAACCCCACCAGCAATGCGATTGTCAGAACGATTCTGACAACACTGCAATTCTTCATGTTCAATCATTTCGAGGTTCTGAAAACTCTATCACACCCATGTAGTTTGGAATGCAATACTTGTCTCCTACAACGCATGCCTTATCGAACAGAGGCATATCCGGCGAAGCAGAAAGGCTCTCGATGTTGGCGATCTGGAGCGGGGTGAGACCTTCCGTCTGAGAATGGTCGTAGTAGCCGGCAACTGCTACAGCGGCGGCTATCGTCGCAAAAGCGATCCACATGATTTGTTTTTTCATGCCATTGTTTTTGAGGGTTAATTAATACAGTTAACTATGAATCCATGAACAAGTAAATGTTCAGAATTTTCTTTTTCTTGAAAGTATATATCGGCATATTTTGAAAAATATCCCGGGATTGTATCCGCAAGGAAACTCATCGTCAGAACGGCTGTGTCTCCAGGATTTATCATCTCGGAAGATATTGTGGCTGAAACGCAGTCGCATGACGTGGTTATCCCTTGTACATTCCATATATCTTTACCGTTGTTGACAAGATTGAATTGCCTGACAACCGAATCCCCGGCATTTACCACGCCTAATGCGACAACAGGTTTCTGACATAGTTCGGATGATCTTTCGGTGCCGTTCTCTGTGAGGATCTGTCGGTATAGATCCTTGATTTTGGGGCTTAATACAGGGTTCCCAACCGCAACGACCTTGTTGTCGCTGTCAAGAAGCATTGTATGGTATGCTGGCGAAGACGGCAGTGAGTTTTTCTCTTTGAATCTGCCTTGCGGATCAAACATCACTGGATGCCTGAAGAAATTCAGCTTCAACGCAGATATTAAATCCACATCCGCATCTTTATTGAGAATCATCAGAAAGTTGACATCGATACCCTCTATCGTCTTGAACTCATTTATCAAGTCATTCCATGGTGTAAGTTTCATGCTGCAAGTCGTGCACCCTTTGGAGTCGATATATGTCACAACCTTATAATCGGCGAATGAGAAATCATATTCCACCGGGACATCCTGAATCATGACCCCAAGACTATCGGGCAATATGATTTCCTTACCTGTCAGGTTGAGGACAGCGTTTCTATCATCTTTCCTTATATTGTGACATGATGAAAGGATAATTGATAAAACGATTAAATTTGGCAGTATTTTAAGGTTTATATATTTCATTTTGCAAATCTATTATAAATTTCTTAAATAAAAAATTATTTTGGCAAAAAAATAATAGAAAAAGTTGATTGACAACAATAAATGCCCGAAATTCCGATTACTATCTAATTTTTGAGTGGTGTTTTGAGAGTTTATCGGATAAGTTTATGGTATATAGTTTATGGTTTATGGTTTAAGAACCATTTGAAGCGACACATAATTCTTAAACCATAAACCATATACTCTAAACCTCAACTCTAAACTCTAAACCCTAAACCCTCCACCCTAAACTATAACCTTTTAACCCTATAACCCTCAGCATTCGCAAAGCGAACGCTGAATTATTAAAATTTTCTGAGGGTGACGACTGCGTCCTTGTCTTTTAAAACAAGTTTATCTTTTCCCGGGAAAACAACTGTAAATGTCACAGGATTGCTATAGATGCCATATTGCTTAAGTCTTGCTATTGACTCAGGTGAATTTGCATTGGGAAATTCCATTGTCAATTTATCGTCTGAATAGCTCATATTCCCCGATGTCCAGATTCCGGAACCATAAACTGAAAGCTGACAGGTATGCAGGGAGATGCATAGATATATCCGGTCCTGAATTATTGTTTCAGGAGCCTCCGGCTCTACTGTCATCACCTGCCATTGACCATCAAGGTCCCCATTGACAGGAGATTTCTGACAACCTGCCATTGTAATGAGTAACCCTGTCAGGACAATTATATAAATATAAAATTTTAGTTTCATACTCTACTTCGATTTAAGTTCTCAAGCTTACTTAAGGTTTGAATGCTAAGAGGGTAATCATAAGTCAAATCCAAACATTCTCTAAGAATCGCTGATATCTATCCACAATGGGGGATTAACCTTTTAACCCTATAACCTCATAACCCTCAACTTTCGCTTGCGAAAGTTGAATAAGCCACATTCTAAAAACTTATCCAACCTGTTTTACCTATGGTTATCATACCCCCGAAACTGTTTCCTAAAAGCTTACCGGAATCTCCCGCGATAGCGGCGGATGCAAACCAACCTTTTAACTTTTTAGGTTTCCATGTCACCTCAAGCAAGCCGTTGAAATTGTTAAGCACCTCCTCCAAAGGATATTGATATGTTCCCCAGTTCCTTGAGAAAGAGAGGAGGATCCTGTAATCAATCTCCGGATGCGGAGACCCGGAAATCCCGAAATGGTGCGCTACAATCCGGGTGTCTAAAAAAGTGATTAGATGGTTATGATTATATATCGGAGAGATTGCAAGGGGATTCCCGATACCCATTCCCCAATGTTGCCATCCCGTGTAGATCGAGTGGTTATAATAGTTGTCTCTTCCGCTCACCTGTTCCGGGATTTTGTCAGAACTGTCGTTGTTCACAGCTCCGGTCTGATCTTTTGAACACAGGAACTCATAGACCACAGAAGTGACAAACGGATTTCGCGGGAGTTGGGCTTCCACACCCCACAACCCGTCTTTCCATCCATATTCGAATGTCATCTGCGAATGGTCTTCAAAATAATGTTGAAAGTATGCCTTGATGCTCCAGTCAGACTGAGGCAGCCATGAAACGGCTATGTTATAGGCTCCGACCATGTTCCCTTCCACACTCGTCTGTTCCCCTAAAAAAGTTTTTTTCTTGGTGGTGGATGGGAAAAAGGCTTTGAACCAGTTTTTCAGACCATGTCCCAAATCAAGAGATTCCCCGCTTTGATAAGCCTTCCCTCCAAACTGAGTCGCCATCTCGATACCGATTTCTCCTGTCAGAGGGAACTTTGACGGGTTACCGCCGCGCAGCCATAGCCCCTTGGAATGGTACAACACATTTTTTGTACGCTTCGAGCCTTCCGCTGCCCACGATCTTTGCCAACCGGAATCGGTAAACATGCCGTAGGAAATATACCCCTTGACGGCAAACCATCCTTTGGTTCCCCAAAAGTCGGCATAATCAAAGATTCCTAACCTTAACTGAGGGATCGGCATCGCATTGCCGGAATAGAGAAGGTTGCCGGAAGAAAGCTTGGGATCGCTCAGCTCTCCCCAAATTTCCTTGCTCCCCAACATCGCCCCGAGCGACCGATATTTCACTTCGCCATACAATTGGTGGATGTAAAAAGGTGACGATGATCTCCACGCTCCTGCAAGATCTATACCTCCGCCCCAGGAGAAACGCTTTTCTTTGTTGATTTCGCGGAAGAGGGCGCCACGCACATATCCGTAGTTCTTTTCAGGAGATCCAAGCCCCTGAAGGTTGCTCACCAGCCAGAAAGGAGTGTTTTCCCCTCCGGAGAAAGTGGCACGCACTTCACCCAAATATCTAACGGAATCATTATCAGATGCGCGGCATGAAAGGGTCATGGCGACAATGATCATGACAATGATATATGCCGAGTGGGGAAATGATTTAAATTTTTGATATAATTTCATCAGGCTTTATGGGAATATTCAATAAAAACAATAAAATAACGTTTTTGTCATGTAGACAATTGTGTGGATGCAGGGATTTAAAAAGATACTTTTATGATCAATTGGTTGACCAACGATATTCTTTCTTTTCTCATAGCACTTGTGCTTGCTGGAATCTTGATTCCTCAAATTTTACTTATAGCGTTCAGAAAGAAACTGTTTGATGAAATAGACGAACGTAAGATACACAAAGGGGTGGTCCCCCGTCTTGGAGGTATTGCCTTTCTTCCATCCATCCTTTTTTCAATTGCGATGGTTGTGGGTTTTAACCTTAAATTCGGAGGCGTCGGAATGTGGATGGAGATGAATGATGCCATTGTCCCGATGTATTTTATGGTCTGTGCCGTGTTGCTGATGTTTCTTGTCGGCATGGCTGATGATCTTGTCGGTGTGCGCTATATGGCAAAGTTTCTTGTCCAGATAATCGCGTCGTTGCTTATAGTTGCGTCAGGGATGTATATAGATGATCTGTATGGATTCCTGTGGATGTGGGAATTGCCGGCATGGTTCGGGTGGCTCACTACTATGTTCGCTGTGGTATATGTGGTCAACGCAATTAATCTTATAGACGGTATCGACGGACTTGCGTCAGGACTGAGCACTGTGGCATTGATGTTTTATGCCGTCTTGTTTTATATAAGCGGGGAGCATGTCTATTCCATGCTCGCCTCGGCTGCGGCAGGCACGCTTTTGCCATTCTTTTATTACAACGTGTTTGGCAACGCAAAAAAACAGAAAAAAATATTTATGGGCGACACCGGGGCTTTGACCACAGGCATGATAATGGTCTTTTGTGCAATAGCCATGCTTCATGTCGATTCAGCGGTGTTTACGCATGATTTCAACCCTTTTGTCATGGCGTTGTCTCCGTTGATTATTCCATGTTTTGATGTAGTGAGGGTCTACATTCATAGGGTCAGGCGTCATCGTAATCCGTTTCTGCCCGATAAATGCCATATCCATCACAAGCTGTTGGCTTTGGGATTGAACCAGAGGATGGCGCTCATTGTGATTATGATGTGGGCGGCACTGTTCATCTTTGTCAATGTGGGGTTGTCTTCCATTATAAATCCGACGGCACTCATCGCTATGGATGTGGCTATATGGACAATTGTGAATATCCTGCTTTCCCGCCGTATCACTGCCAGAGAGAAAAGATTAAATCAACACTTGTTTGATTGATCGCCATATTAAACAGACCTGTTCATGAAAAAAATATATATTACCCAATTATTGGTTCCCGTAATTCTGATTTTGGCGACAGTATCCTGTGGCGCTCCCAAAAACATTGCTTATTTTCAGGACACCGTTGAGGCTGTTGTGCCTGCAGAATCCGGACAGATAAAGATTGCACCCCTCGATAAATTGTCGATAATCGTCAAATCGAAAGATCCGGCATTGTCAAGCCTCTTTAATCTTTCGGTATCTGCCGACCGTCTGGGACTCGATACTCCCATAAACGGTACCGGAAGTGTGATCAACGGTTCGTCTTTCACGTCTCAGGGAATTTCTTCCTATACGGTCACTCCGGAAGGTACAATCGATTTCCCGGTTCTTGGAGTCCTCAAGATAGAAGGCATGACAAGAAGTGAACTCGCCGGTTTTATCAAGGGGGAACTGATGGGAAAGGAACTCGTTAAAGACCCTGTCGTGACCGTTGAATTTATCAACACCGGTTTTTCGGTGATGGGGGAAGTCAACAAGGCGGGGAGATATGATATAAATAAAGACAAATTGAACGTGCTTGAGGCGTTGTCGCTTGCCGGAGACCTGACCATACAGGGTAAACGGGACAATATCAAAGTGGTCAGGGAAGAGAATGACGGTGTGCATACATACAAGATAGATCTCACAAATCTTACGGAATTGACAAAATCCCCGGCTTATTATATCCGGCAGGGAGACATCATATATGTAGAGCCGAATGGGGTTAGAAAGCGTCAGGCAACTGTCAATGGCAATAACGTTCTTTCTGCCGGTTTCTGGGTGTCGGTCGCATCGCTCCTGACCTCGGTGGCGGTTCTTATTTTTAAATGAAAAAGATTCCTGATATCAATGGATTCCAATAATAAAAAAACACAAGATGCCGCGGATGTTGTAGATTTTTCGTTTAAGGAATTTCTACAGATCTGTATTTCCAAATGGTATTGGTTCCTGTTGTCGATTTTTATCTGTGTCGGGGCGGGATTGTTTTATATCCTGAGGCAGCAACCGGAATATGAGAGATCGGAAGAAATATTGATTAAAGATCAGGATGCAGGTGGCGGAATTGGTGACATTGAAAACGCATTCTCATCATTCGGACTTGTTTCTAACAACACCAGCGTCTATAATGAACTGATCTCCCTCAAATCTCCCGCAGTGATGTATGAGGTGGCGCAACGTCTTGACCTTGACATGAATTATAACAAGAGGGGTGAGTTTCATCCCGTGACGCTTTATGGTAAGACCTTGCCTGTCAATGTAGATATGCTGGATGTGGAGGAACAGGGCTCAGCATCGTTCAGGATGGAACTTAATCCCGACGGCTCGGCACGCCTTTGGAAGTTTGTCAGATATAGTCTTGACGGCAAGGAGAAATTAGATGGTGAGGCGGTTTTGGCAAAGGGGAAGGAGATTGTCACTACTCCTGTCGGCGCTATAAAAATCACTGAAAATACTGAATATGCCGGTCCTCAATTGACGGAAAGTATCGAAATTGATGTTTCAAAAATGCCGATGCAGACCACTGTTGAGCTTTATGGTGAAAAGCTCAACGGCGACCTTGTGGATCAGGATGCCGATGTGATAGGGCTTTCCATCAGGGATGTCAGTGTTCAACGCGCCGTGGACATTCTGAATATGATCCTTGTGGTCTATACGGAGAATTGGATCGAAGATAAAAACAAGATGGCTGTCGCCACGTCTGCCTTTATCGACGACAGGTTGCGTCTTATCGAGCAGGAGTTGGGTGATGTCGACTCCAATATTGCAAAATACAGCACAAAGGTCGGCACTCCGAGTCTGATAGCCTCGGCTGAGATGTCTATAGAGAAAGAGGCGTTGCTCGATCAGAATGCCCTTGAACTTGACAATCAGCTTGCGCTCGCTCAATATATGAAAGAGTATCTTGATGACAATGCCAACAAATTCAATGTAATACCCGTCAATACCGGAATCGACAATCTCGCCATAGAGAAAGATATCATCACATACAACACTCTGCTTCTCGCGCGAAATAATCTTGTCAGCAATTCTTCAGAGAAAAATCCATTGGTTGAGGATTATGATTCTCAATTGAAGTCTATGCGGGAGTCAATTTCCAAAAGCGTATCGAATCAGATATCAGGACTTAAGACGCTTATCGGTAATGTCAAGACAGAGAAAAAGAAAATAGGGGGACAGATAGCCGGCACATCTGAGAAGGCGTTGCCTTTATTGAGCGAGGAGCGTCAGCAGAAAGTGAAAGAGGGGTTATATCTGTTCCTGTTGCAAAAAAGGGAGGAAAATCAGCTCAGCCAGAAATTTACTGCAGACAACACAAGAATAATAACTCCCCCTATGGGTTCCCTCAAGCCGGTGTCACCTCGTAAGAAGCTGATATTGGCGATAGCTTTGTTGCTCGGTGTTGGAATCCCATTTATTGCACTTTATCTTGTTGAGACCGGCAATACAAAAGTGAGGGGGAAACGGGATCTTGATGGCGTATTGATGCCGTTTGCCGGAGAGATCCCTCATGTCGGCAAAAAGGAGAAAATAAAGATTGAAACCAGCGTCGGGCATCGAAGAAGGAAGGAAGAAAAACCTCCGTTGGCTGTTGTGGAAGAAGGGAAACGCGATGTGGTCAATGAGGCATTCCGTGTGATCCGTAGCAATATAGATTTTATGTCTGGCAAAGATTTAGGATGCCACACTATTATGTTGACTTCATTTAATCCCGGAAGTGGAAAGTCGTTCATATCATACAATTTGGGATTGAGTTTCGCTATAAAGCATAAGAGGGTGTTGCTCGTTGATTGTGACCTTCGCCACGGGTCGGCATCTATGTTTGTCGGCATGCCGTCAAAGGGTCTTACAAATTATCTGACAGGAAATTCCGACGATTGGCGCTCTCTGGTGATGAAATCGGCAGGAAGCTCTGATCTTGAGATCCTTCCGGTGGGGAAGATGCCTCCCAATCCTGCGGAATTGCTTGAAAACGGTCGTCTGCCCGAATTGTTAAAGGAGGCGAAAATAGAATATGATTACATCTTTCTGGATTGCCCACCTGTTAATATTGTTGTGGATACCCAGATAATTGGTCAATATGCCGACAGGACCCTGTTTGTGGTTAGGGCTGGGCTTCTGGAAAGAAGTGCGCTTAAGGAGTTGAACGAATTCTATGAAGAAAAGAAGTTCAAGAATATGAGTCTTATTCTCAACGGCACTGAGGCAATACATAGCAGGTATTACACTTATGGAAATTATCAGAGTTTCGAATAGTGGAAATAAAAAGAAGTAATTATGTGGTGGTTCAAGTCAACGAAATCCCTTAAAGAATCAGGTATTTTCAGTGGATATACCGATTGGCATTCCCATATCTTACCCGGTGTTGACGATGGTGTTAAAACCATGGATGAGTCCATTAAGGTCTTGAATGCATACGAAGCTCTTGGTTTAAAAAAAGTATGGCTGACCCCCCATATCATGGAGGATTATCCGAACACTACAGATGGTTTACGTCAACGCTTCGAGGAACTCAAAAATAATTGGACGGGCTCGTTAGACATCAGGCTTGCATCTGAAAACATGCTCGACAGTCTTTTTGAGGAGCGTCTCGCATCCAATGATTTTTTGCCCATCGGAGAAGATGGCAATCATTTGCTTGTAGAGACTTCCTATTATACTCCCCCGATGGGTATGGATGAGATACTCGACAGGATTAAGGGAATCGGTTATTTCCCTGTATTGGCTCATCCCGAGAGATATAGATATATGGATGAAAAAGACTATTTCAAGTTGAAAGAAAAAGGAGTTCTTTTCCAAATGAATTTTGTTTCTTTGGTGGGTGGATACGGAGAGACAGCACGTAAGAAAGCCGAGTGGCTACTGTCAAAAGGGATGATCGACATGACCGGCAGCGACGTCCACCGCCTCGACCACATCACCGCAAACATAACTCTCTCTCCCAGAAAAAAATCATATGTTCAACAAATAATAGATATAGGTTCCCGGACCAAATTTTAATGATTATCCCGCATGTCTAATCATAAAGACGAATTTTGCAACCCTCTTTTATCTGTAATCACTCCAATCTATAATTGTGAGGATTACATAGGAGATTGCGTTAATTCTCTTTTGGGACAGTCATTGGAAAATATTGAATTTATATTTATAGACGATTGCTCATCCGATAAAAGTATTGATCGGCTGAATGAAGCTGTAAGTAGATATCCCGATAAATTTGAAAGGATAAAAATAATAAGACATTCTAAAAACCGGGGTGTTGCATTTTCACGGTCGGAAGGTGTCTCTGCGTCAGCTGGAGAATGGATTATATTTTGTGATGCAGACGATATGGTTGATAGGAATGCCTATGAGTTGATGTATTCGGCAGGCAGGGATTATGCTTCCGATATCGTTGTATGCGGATATGAGATATTTGGAAAAGGGATTGGTTCCAAGGTTTATGATCAAGGGAATGGGGAAATTGGCGCAGACGAGCTTTTTGCACGAATCTGTGGATTGTCACGAAAAACAATGCATGGTGCATTGTGGAATAAGATGATTCGGAGATCTCTTTTGAAAGATGTCAGATTTCCTGTGGAGGCGAGCTATTGTGAAGATGAGGTGGCATTGTTTCAGATATTGATGAAACAACCTAAAATCCATATTTTAGATCAAACGTTTTATAAATACAGAATCAGGAACAACTCCTTGATCTCTCTTAAAGACGAGACAATGGAGAAGCAATGTGCGGTGCTTGTCCCATTTATTACCGGGTTAAAGATAAATGCAACTGAATTTCAGAAAGATGCCCTGGATGCAAAAGTAGTCAGATTGCTATATAGATTATTGAAGTCGCATAGGCTGAGTCACCGTGAGTTTTACAATCGATATGGTGATTGGTATGATAAGGTCAGACTTGAAAAACGATTTAATATCTTGGAAAGGATTCATTTGCAATGTTGCCTGAAGGGTTACTCATTCGCTGGAGGCATAATTGGATTTTGTAATGATTCCGGATATAGATTGATAAAAATGTTCAGGAAATTCAAAGCACTTTTACAAAAAAGATGAACATTTATCAATGTATAATTTGACAGCATGGCAGAATCATTAAAATCACAAACAATCAAAAGTTCCTTCTGGAGTATGGTGGAGCGTTTGTCAGTGCAGAGTGTGAGTTTTATAGTCATGCTCTTGATGGCAAATGTGCTTACCCCTGCTGATTATGGACTTGTGGGAATGATTGTGGTTTTTATTGATGTGGCACAAAGTTTGGTCGACAGTGGTTTTTCTCAGGCATTGATAAGAAAGCAGGATAGAAACACAGTCGACATGTCTACAGTATTTTATTTTAATATAGCATTCGGACTGCTGTTTTATTTACTCCTTTATTTCACCTCTCCCCTGATTGCAGATTTCTATAATCAGCCGGAATTGGTTATGCTGACGCGAATTGTTTCCTTATGTGTGATATTCAATTCTTTTGTGCTTGTCCAAAAGGCATTGCTGACCTCCGACCTTGATTTTAAAACGCAAGCGAGGGTGTCGCTTATAGCATCAATGGCAAGTGGTATGTTGGGGATTATATTAGCTTATTCAGGAGTAGGGGTCTGGGCCATTGTTGGATATCAATTGTCAAATGTTTTAGTAAGTGCCATACTATTGTGGATTTGTTCCAAATGGAGACCAATATACGTTTTTAGCAAGGCATCCTTTAAAGAGCTGTTCGGGTTCGGCTCAAAACTTGCAATAGCAGGATTGATCAATACGTTATATTCTAATTTGTATCTAATCGTTATAGGTAGACTGTTCAGGGCAACGGAATTGGGGTATTATACAAGGGCAAATCAGTTCGGTTCATTTTTATCAGTGAATTTTACTACAGTTCTACAACGTGTGGCGTTTCCTGTTCTGTGTAAGGTGAGGGAAGATAAAGAGGTGTTAAAAAATGGATACAGGTCGTTTATTGCATTGGCTGCGTTTCTTGTTTTTCCATTGATGACCGGCACTGCGGTTGTGGCACGGCCTTTAATATTATTGGTGCTTAATGATGAATGGTTGCCGGTTGTTCCCCTCCTGCAGATTTTGTGCTTTTCGTTTATGCTATATCCTGTGCAGGCAATTAATTTAAATTTATTGCAGGTGGAGGGTAGGAGTGATATCTTCCTTAGGCTTGAAATTGTAAAAAAGGTGATCGGGACGGTCATTCTTGTTTGCTCAATACCCTTTGGCATTTTAGGGATGTGCTACGGGCTTGTATTAAGTTCAATAATAAATTTAGTAATAAACACGCATTATACAGGCAAACTAATAGGGTTGGGATTATTCAGACAATTGAGAGATCTTTTGCCTCCATTTATTTATTCTTCGACAATGGGTATAGTGGCTTATTTGGTAATCGGCTGTTTTGAAGTATTATGGATACAACTCTTAATAGGTATTGGGGTAGGAATCTTATGGTATTTCGGTCTTGCGATTATCAGCGGATCTAAAGAATTTAAAAAATTGATAGAATTGATAAAAGTGCTAAGACAACCGGAATAAAACTATTGAAGTTGAAACATCTTCATTAAATTCTTTAGAAGTTGTATTAAAATTATTATCTTTGTGTGAATTCTCTTATAGATATGCAATATGCAAGAAGAAACACGTTTGACTGTGACATCTCCCCTCATGCCTGATCTTGATGAATTTCATGAGATGTTGCAAGAAATATGGAAAAGCCGTTGGATAACAAACAACGGAACGTTTCATAGACAACTTGAAAAGGAGCTTGCTTCATATCTTAAGGTTCCATATCTTAGCCTGTTTACTAACGGCACGTTACCTTTGATTACAGCATTTCAGGCACTTAGAATCACGGGGGAAGTTATTACAACACCATATAGCTTTGTGGCAACAACACATTCATTGTGGTGGAATGGCATTAAACCCGTCTTTGTGGATATAGAGGAATCGTCATGCAATATGGATCCCTCCATGATAGAAGCCGCCATCACACCGAAAACAACTGCAATATTGCCGGTGCATTGTTATGGATTCCCTTGTGATGTCGATGCCATCAAGTCAATAGCCGATAAATATGGTCTGAAAGTAATCTATGACGGGGCTCATGCTTTTGGCGTGGAGAAAAATGGGGATTCTGTTTTAAATGCGGGCGATTTGTCGACCCTTTCATTTCATGCTACAAAAGTTTACAACACGATAGAGGGGGGAGCTATTGTCATGCATGATAAAGAGACTAAAAAAAGGATAGATTATCTTAAAAACTTTGGGTTTGCCGGTGAAACGGAAGTGGTGGCGCCGGGAATAAACTCAAAGATGGACGAAATCAGGTCGGTTTATGGTATTTTGAATCTGCGTCTTGTTGATTCAGCCATAGCATCACGACGTAGAGTGGCGGAGAGATACCGGGCTGTATTGAAAAATGTGGAGGGGATATCTCTTTTTGAAAAATTTCCGGGAATAAAGTATAACTATTCCTATTTCCCTATTATGGTCGATTCGGAAAAGTTTGGAAAGACAAGGGATAGATTGTATGAAGAGATGAAAGAGAAGAATATTTATGGAAGAAGATATTTCTATCCACTCATCACTCATTTTTCAACATATAGAAGCCTTGAATCGGCTAAGATAGATAATTTGCCCAATGCTAACAGACTGGCGAATTCAGTCCTTTGTTTACCTTTGCACCATTCTTTGTCGGATAATGATGTGGAACGGGTGTTGTCATTTTTTGAAAAGAGATGATTGGGAAGGAAAAAATACTGTTGTTGGGTGGTTCTTATCAACAGGTCCCGGCTATTGTTAAAGCTAAGGAATTGGGGTATATCACTGTCTTATGCGACTATTTACCTGATAATCCCGGCAGAAAAGTTGCTGACAAATGGTATCCTGTGAGCACTACCGATATAGATGCAGTCTATGATGTTGCAGTGAGGGAGAATGTGAGCGGCATACTACCATATGCTTCAGATCCCGCCGCTTTGACGGCGGCTATTGTGTCCACCCGTCTTTCTCTTCCTACGAATCCTGTGGAGGCGGTTGAAATCTTGGGGACTAAACATAAGTTTCGTCATTTCTTGCAAAAAAATGGTTTTGCATATCCTGACAATTATTCTTTCCTGAATCATACGGCAATTGATACGGTTAAAAAAAATATTATAAATTTTAAGCTCCCGATATTAATTAAGCCGACAGATTCATCCGGCTCCAAAGGAATAAGTCTGATAAATAATTTTGAGGGTATAAATGAAGCGATTGAACATGCTTCTATGTTTTCCCGCAACGGAATTTTAATTGCTGAGGAATATGTCTGCAAAGGTTTTCCTTATGTCATAGGTGGCGACATTTTCATAGAGGAGGGGAATATTTCATTGTTCGGACACATGTCTTGCCTGAGGGATAAAGATGGCAGCGGACTTATCCCTGTAGGGAAACTATATCCCGACGGATTGAATAGCATCCAATTATACAACCTCAGGAAAGAACTTGAACGGCTGATATGTCTGTTAGGGATAAAAAATGGTGAGTTTAATCTTGAAGTGATTATAGATTCCGATGATAGACCTCATTTTTTAGAACTGGGTCCACGTGCCGGCGGTAATATGATTCCTGTTCAACTTTCTGATATTTATGATATTGATCTCATCAAGGCAAATGTGTTGGCCGCAATGGGAAAGAAAATAAATTTAAGACCGACAATCCCGGCGTCATGCTTCATGACGTATGTATTGCATTGTAATAAAACGGGGCGTTTTGCAGGAGTGAGCTTTCATGATGACATAATGCCTTTTGTCTATAGAAAATCGGTTTACAAGAACAGGGGTGATATCGTTGAAGCCTTCGACGGTGCGGGTAAGGCAGTGGGAATCGTTTTTCTTAAATTCCCGACACGGGATGTTATGAGAAATTTTTCTGAAGATATCGACAAATATATTAAAGTGGAAATTGGATGAAAGGGATAGGTGGTTATTTTGAATTGGAATTACCCTTCGGAAATAAAAAATTTCTGCATTCAGACGGCATGTTGCTTAACTCCGGACGTAATGCATTGAAATATATATTGAAGAGTGTTGGAACTGTCCGAAAAGTTTGGGTGCCGGATTATACTTGCAACAGCATAAGAAAATCGGTTGAGGATCTTGACATCTCCTATGATATCTATCCTGTTGATCAAAAATTGGAACCTGCATATTTACCCTCCCTTTCTGATAATGAATACATTGTTATCAATAATTATTTCGGGGTTAAAGATGGGTTTATTAAAAAGATGATAGATCTATATCAAGATCGGCTTATAATAGACAATACTCAGGCATGGTTTCATAATACTTCGGCAAGTCTATCTTTTTATAGTCCGAGGAAATACTTTGGGGTTCCCGACGGAGGTGTTGCCTATGTAAATAAAAATAGTATCTATTCTGTTGACAGGGATTGTTCTTACGAGAGGGTGGAACATCTTCTTAAAAGACTTGATGGATTTACCGGGGAAGGATATAAAGATTTCAAGCGGTTATCATCCGGGTTTACAGATATGCCTATTAAGCAAATGTCGAACTTGACACGAAGATTGCTTGAATCCATAGATTATTCTGTGGCGAAAAAGATTAGATGTCGTAATTTTGCTATTTTGCATAGCGCATTGCAAAATAGCAATATGCTTGAACTGCCTCATCCAGGTTCATATGAATGCAGTATGACATATCCATATTGGACGGATAGTCCGGGATTGAGAAAATATTTGATTGATAATAAGATATTTGTTCCTGTCTATTGGCAGGATGTCTTAGATAATGCCGATAGTGGGGAAGTTGCAAGACAATTGTCGGAATCAATACTTGCTTTGCCTACCGATCAAAGATATGGTGAGGAAGAAATGAACTATATAATAAAAACTATTGAAGGATGGATGTGCAGATAAGACGCCTTGAGGTTAAGGATGCGTATACCTCTGTAGCATGGAGAAATGATAAAGCGGTGTTTAAATATACAGCAAATACCTATGCCCATGAAGTTACAGTGGAATCCGAATTGGACTGGATTAAAAAAGTGTTGAACAACCCGAATGAATACAGGTGTGCGATACTTGCGGATGGTGTATATGTTGGAAATATTTATCTCACAGACATAACGGAGACATCTGCTGCATATCACATTTTTATAGGGGAAAAGGAATATTGGGGAAAAGGAATCGGAAGTAAAGCTTCTATTATAATTCTTAATTATGCATTTAAGGATTTAAAGGTTGGGAAAGTGACTCTTAATGTAAACGTAAAAAATGTTTCGGCAATAAGGTTATATGAAAAGTTGGGATTCAAGCCGGTAGGCGTGGGTGATGAAAAGATTAGGATGGAATGTAGAAAATGTGATTTCAAATATCTCAATACTTATGATTTCTGATAGGTCGTTATGGAAATAAAGAAATATATATTCCTGATCAATGACATCGGCAGTGTAGGAGGAGGGCAGCTGTATCTTTCTTCAAAAGTGGATTGGCTTGAATCTGAAGGGTGGGATGTAGATGTATATTATTTCTATCAAACGCCTGTAATGCTTGAGAATTTAAAGAGATTCGAATGTAATTATGTAAGAAATTTCGAATTTAGGTTTGCATCCCTTTCTCCTGAAGAGCGCAATGAAACTGCGGCATTTATAACGAGAAACATTCCCTCCGGAGCGAACGTTGTGTTCGAATCTTATTCTTGTCAGATGGGATTATGGGGCGAGTTTCTTGCAAAAATAACCAATGGCAAGAATATTTGCTATTTCATTAATGAGTCAAAGCCTAAAATAACGGCTTCCATGCGGCAATTTTTACTTTTTAAATTGAAGCAAAAGCTTTTGTATGGAATCTCGCCTCAAAGCATACCGTCAGTTTTGCCGGAGGCAAATGGATCGGATACATTCCTGAGGGCGGAAGGGTGTAGTCAGCGTAACGCCCCCGATATTTATGACAGTAGGCTTGAAACTATTCCAAAGGCGGGCTTTACGATTTTAAGTATAGGGAGATTGGAAAAATTATATATGCCCAAATTATTTGAAGAGGTGAAAAAATTTGCAGCATCTTGTTGTGAGCCTGTTCATTTTATAATCGTTGGCGATACCAATCAAAAGAAGGTGAGGGATTCATTGTTTAAAGGCATCGATGAAATTGAAAATCTAAACACTGTCTTTTGGGGATATACATTTCCGATTCCCAAGCAGCTTTTTGAACGCTCTGATGTCTTTGTCGGTTGTGCCGGAAGTGCATTTATGGCATTCAAGGAGAGGGTGCCGTCGATCACTATTGATGTCACTGACCATATGGGAATCGGCATTTTGGGGGAGACCACTGAAAACAGGTTGTATAGGACGTCTGTCGAATCTCCCGTGCCTGTAAGCGAATTGCTGGGTGTGGTCTATAATACGAGAGAAGAACGAAGGAAACTGAGATCCTGTCAAACCCCGATTGTCGAAACGGCGAATTTCATCCGGCATAAAGAAGTGATGGAGCTTCCATTTGATCACAAATATTTTCCTGTGGAAAAAGTGAAAAATAATCTGTTGTTTGATTTCGCATACAAATCAATAAAAAAGATGGGAGGGAAGTCATTCCTTTATAAATTAAAGAAAATCAAACAAAAGTTTGTGTCATATTGATAGATATCTCTTTCGGACAGCCGGCTCGACATGGCGTTGTAATATGATAACTACGAAGAATAAATGTGCATATGGTGGGTACCTATATTTTAATATAATCCACAATAAAGCATATAAAATTAACGTAACAAATAAGTATCCACATATTCCGACATGATATACTTAGCGGTATTCGTTTTATTAATAATATTCACCTACAGATATGACTATTGCTGCAAGACCAAATGGAAAGCGGCAAGTTTCTTCGCGGTCTTATTGTTATTCATCTTAATTGCCGGGTTACGTTATCGTATTGGTACGGATTCTGTCAGATATGAGACTTATTTTGAAAAAATAAACCCTGTTTTCAGTCTTAATGAATCGGATTTTCAAAACACAAGATACGCACCGTTATACATCTTATTGACTTCTGTAGTGAAATCTTTTACTTCAGATTTCATGATTTTTCAGTTTCTGCATGCCGGAATTGTCGTAGGGGTTGTCGGGTGGTTTATAAGGCGGAACACGGAAAAAGTCTTTTTTGCATTATTGTTGTTCTTTATATTTTTATATCTTACCCTTTTGACTGAAGTGTTGAGAGAATCTCTGGCAGTTTGCGTTTTCCTTCTTTCTTGGAGATACTATTGTAAGAGGAATTGGCTGCTATGGTATGGTATGAGTGTGATTGCCATACTGTTTCACACTTCGGCGGTAATGATGTTGGTTCTGCCCGTCTGTTGTGTTCCAGGGTTTAGAAATATATTTGTTTTTGGACTGAGAACCATTCCCGTGTGTGTTGTCCTGATTTTAGTGGTTTATGCCATACAGAAGATGTTTTTCCAATATATACAGTTGTTGGCGATATCTGAAAATATTTCTGAAAGGGCAGAGGTTTATTCAAAGACGGATCTGGCAGGCACGACAGTGAACATGGTAGGAGTCTTAGGGCAGATAGTGAGATATATTGCATATCCTGTGATCGCTCTTTATTTCCTTAAAAAGGACAATAACGTTAAATCCCCAAATCACGGCGTTAAATTCTGTGATGTCGAGTTGATGGTTATGGTCAGCATATTCATCAGTATTGTCTCTATCATGATAACTATATTCTCCCGATATCAGAACTATTTCTTTATATTTGCCATACTCCTGATCAGTGATTTTGCATTTTCAAAAATATCCGTAGGAGTTAGGAAGGTGAGATTGAATTTCCTATATTGGATGTTGTTTTTTACACCTCTTATCGGGCTTCAGATTTATGGAGGATACTTTTCAAATGCAAATAAAAGTGGAACCTTGAAAACCTATATGGCATATTATCCATATTATAGCCGTATAGATATGAACAGGGATGCAGACAGGGAAAAATTATTGAGATATAATAGATCTTATTAATCATAAATATATCTGATTCTCAAGAGATGAAAGAATTGTTGTTGGTGATCAATGAAGATAGTTTTTTTTTGTCACATAGAACCCGGATAGCTGTTAATGCCGCCAGGCATGGATGGAGGGTGACACTTGTGACAAAAGACACCGGATTCAGGAATGAGATTGAAAACATGGGGTTTCAGTATATCGAACTTCCAATAAATCCGACAGGAATGAATCTTAAGGATGAACTTAAAACATTTCGATTTTTATTAAATTTATATCGCAAGCATCCCTCTGCCATCATTCATCTGGTAGGATTGAAAAATATGCTGTGGGGGGGTATTGCAAGTCTGATGACGGCTTCTCGTGGTGTTGTGTATGCGGTAAGCGGATTGGGTACGTTGTTCGGAGAATGTCATAACGGGAAGCTATCTTTGTTAATTCAGAAGATGTTGAAGTTTGCCATGAAGAGAGATAACGTAATGGCGATATTTCAAAATCATGATGATGAAGACATGTTCGTAAGCAACGGATTGATTGCCCCTTCAAAGACATGCTATATTAAGGGGTCGGGGGTTGATATGGGTGAGTATGCATTTACTCCGATGCCATCTTCCTCACCATTAATTATCATTTTCACGGCGCGGATGTTAAGGGAGAAAGGGGTGACAGATCTCGTTGAGGCTGCCGAATTATTAAGAGGCGACTACGAAGGCAAGATAGAATTTTGGTTATGCGGTGGACTTTCAAATAATCCGTCCGGAGTGAAAGAAGATGAAATCGAAAGCATGATTGACGGATCATATATTAAATGGCTTGGTCACCGTGACGATATTAAAGAGCTTTTGCAACAGTCTTCCATCATGTGTTTCCCAAGCTATTATCGTGAAGGGGTGCCAAAATCTTTGATCGAGGCATCTGCTATTGGCAGACCTATAATAACCACTGATTCTGTAGGATGTAGAGATACAGTCTTGGATGGGAAAAATGGTATTATAGTGCCACCTCATTCTCCTCAAAAATTGGCACAAGCACTGAAATTGCTGATAGACAGTCCTAAACTACGTGAATCAATGGGTGTGGTTTCAAGATCGATAGCGGAAAGAGATTACGACGTCAACGATGTTGCGTCGAGACATCTTGAAATCTACGAAAAACTATGGGCAAAGGCTAACTTAGCCTAACTCTTTCGATCCGTAAAATTGAGTCATCAGATCATTATACAACTCTATATGTCTGGCAACTGTGTCGGTGATTGAAAAGGCTTTAGCTCTTTCTGCACATCGGTTAGCGATTTCTTTATATTTCAATGGGTCTTTCAAAAGAGCATCAATCAGTCGCGCCAATGTTTTGTGATCTCCGGGATTGAAAGTAAGAGTGGCGCCGGCAGAAATTTCTCTCAATCCTTCTATGTCTGAAACGATAACAGGAATTTTGCCCGCCATCATTTCTACGACAGTAAGTCCGAACCCTTCCCATCTCGACGATTGAATGCCGAGATATGACGCTTTTATCAGTTGAGGGATATCTTCCCGATTACCAAGGAATAAAACCCTGTCTGATAGTTTGTATTCATTAGTCAAGGCTTTCATTTCAGACAAAGTGCCTCCGTCGCCTGCGAAAGCTACAAAGACATCACTATTTTTTATCAATGATAATGCCTTGATGACCGTGGCATGATCTTTTGATGCAGTAAATCTGGATATCATTAAAATAGGAATGCCGCTTCTTCCGAATAATGAGGTTTGATTTGACGGCTTTATGTGTCGGAATTTGGATAGATCTGTTCCGTTGTGAATAATTCTGATTTTATTATCACATATTTTGTTGCCTATCCATTTTTCAAGATTGAAGGCAGTTGCATCGCTGATACATATTAAGCGGTGATATCTTCCGTATATTAATTTTTCCAAAGGCTTCAGCCATCTGTGGTTTCTTCGCCTATTATGAGTGCTATGTTCAGTGTAAATCAAAGGCTTGCGACAAACAATATTTGCCAATGCCACCATATAGCATGTCGGAAAAAGATGAGCGTGTATTATGTCGGCCTTCTTTATATGCGGAATTAATTTTGCAATCGCTGATAATGATCTTTCCTTGGCATTCAGACATATGACGGTTATACCCTTTTTCTTTAGATGGGATTCTATTTCAGAATCAGAATGATGAAACACCAGCACCGATACGGATGCAGGTGTAGCGGCGTCAAGCGCGGTAAGCAGATCCCCGATTAGTCTTTGCGCTCCACCGGTTTCAAGAGAATTTATGACATGTAAAATCCTTAGATGCTTCACGACTTCATTAAAAGTAAAAAAGAGGGAAATAGAATTTTCTAAATCCCTCTTTTATTAGTTGGTTTAAGCTCTTCTATTAAGCCTTGCCGTCAGAACCAAGCACGTTGATGATTTTGTGCTTGTAGAGTTTCTCCATTTCGTCGCGAGCCGGACCGAGATATTTGCGGGGGTCGAACTCTGCTGGCTTCTCAGCAAATACCTTGCGGACTGCTGCAGTCATTGCAAGACGGCTGTCAGAGTCGATGTTGATCTTGCAAACGTCCATCTTGGCTGCCTTGCGGAGCTGCTCTTCTGGAATACCGATAGCGTCAGGCAATTTGCCGCCGTTCTCGTTGATGATCTTGACATACTCCTGGGGAACTGAAGAAGAACCGTGGAGCACGATGGGGAAGTCGGGAAGTTTTGCCTCAACTTTCTCAAGCACGTCGAATGCCAATGGAGGGGGAACGAGAAGACCGGTCTTCGGGTCGCGTGTGCACTGTTCGGGAGTGAACTTGTAAGCACCGTGAGATGTACCGATAGAAATAGCAAGGCTGTCGCAACCTGTGCGGGTAACGAAGTCGATTACCTCCTCAGGGTCTGTATAGGTGTGGTGGTCGGAGCTAACCTCGTCTTCAACACCTGCAAGAACACCAAGCTCGCCCTCAACAGTCACATCATACTGATGAGCGTAGTCAACAACTTTCTTTGTAAGAGCTACGTTCTCCTCATAAGGAAGGTGGCTGCCGTCGATCATAACGGAAGAGAAACCGTTGTCGATGCAATCCTTGCAAATCTCGAAAGAATCACCGTGGTCAAGGTGAAGAACAATCTGAGGATCATTCCAACCGAGAGACTTTGCATATTCTACAGCACCCTGAGCCATATAGCGGAGAAGGATGGGGTTTGCATAGTTGCGTGCGCCCTTTGATACCTGAAGAATAACGGGTGATTTGGTGTCAGCTGCAGCTTTGATGATAGCCTGGAGCTGCTCCATGTTGTTGAAGTTGAATGCGGGGATGGCATAGCCGCCATGCACTGCCTTGGCAAACATCTCTTTTGTGTTGACAAGGCCAAGTTTCTTGTAATCTACCATGATAAATGTCTAATCTTTCTGTGCAATGCACAATTTGTTGCAAAAATACAAAAAAAGCTTCTCTTCACAAAATTAATGCGAGAAAATAATTAAATAAAAATATGAAGGGAGATAAATTTCTATGTTTTGTAGTATGATTTAAACCATTCCACAGTTTTTTTTATCCCCTCCTCAAGTGGGGTGGATGGGGAGAATCCGGTGACTGATGCGAGTGCGGAGGAGTCAGAATTGGTTTGATAGACATCGCCGGGTTGCATGGGAAGGAATATTTTTTTTGCCTCTTTCCCGATTGCAGACTCTATACATGAAACGTAGTCGATAAGACGGATGGGGTGCTGGCATCCCACATTGTATATTCTGTAAGGTGCACACGATGTTGATGGATCTGCTGACAGTGCATCCCATTTGTCGTCACGTTGGGGAATAATTCCCGCAATCCTTGCCACGCTCTCAGCTATGTCGTCGATATATGTAAAGTCACGCAACATGTCTCCGTTGTTGAAAACTTTGATGGGACGGTCATGCAGTATGGCATCGATAAACAGATGTGGCGACATGTCCGGTCTTCCCCAAGGTCCATATACGGTAAAGAATCTCAACCCCGTCACAGGCAGATTATAAAGCTGAGAATATACGTGCGCCATGAGCTCGTTGCTTTTTTTTGTTGCTGCATACAGGCTCACTGGATGCGCTATGCTGTCGTTTTCGGAAAAAGGAACCTTGGCATTTAATCCATATACACTTGACGAAGAAGCGAAGACAAGGTGTTTTATCGCATGATTGCGGCATCCTTCAAGAATATTCACGAATACATCTATATTGTTGGATATATACGACCTCGGATTTGAAATGGAATGCCTGACTCCGGGTTGCCCGGCAAGATGGATCACGATGTCAAAGCAGTTTCCTTCAAATAATCTGTCGGTGGCTTCTGAATCTTCAAGATCTGTTTTTATAAATGTCAATCGGGGATATATGCTGCTCGCCACAGGAGTTTCAGACGGGATGTCTCTACCAGATATCCCGAGTTGGTCCAGTCTTGCGAATTTCATGGACGGATCGTAATAATTGCTGAAGTTGTCGATCCCCACGATGTCGTGTCGCTCTTTTAGGAGTCGATTCAACACCGCGGCACCTATAAAGCCGGCAGCTCCTGTAACAAGTATTTTCATTATATTGTTTATAATTGTTATTTGATGGCGCGGACCCAACCTTGCCTCTCTTCTGAATGAAGATGGCAAAAGATTCCGTCTAATGGGGGTGCAAATATAGCGAAAAAAATAAAAGGAACACGCTCTTATGATGAAATGGATGCAAATTGAGTGTATATAAAAGACTCCTGCACGCAAATAAATTCAAAATGATTTTGCAGATTTCACAGGTTAGCGTTAATTTTGTAATTTATTTTTAGGCAGAAATGCTGATGGGATGCCAGGCGTCTCTTATGCCGAAAAATAATGCAGAGTAAAATCTCTTCATATTGCGCTATGAAAATATTTGAATCTCACACTATACACGAAATTGACAATGCCACATGCGAGGCTCAAAATATAGATTCGCTTCAACTCATGGAGCGTGCCGCCAATGCTGTGGCATGTGAAATCATTTCACGTTTTCTCCCCACCCAAAGAATTGTTGTGGTTGCAGGGCCCGGCAATAATGGAGGCGATGCGCTCGCTGTGGCGCGCATCCTTTTTGAACAGGGCTATAAGAAAGTGGAAGTTTTCCTTTTTAATGTCGTAGGTAAACTAAGTCATGACTGCGACTTGGAAAGGAAGAAGTTAATCACGATGGACGGTATTGATTTCACTGAGGTGAAACGTGATTTCCAGCCCCCTTACTTGAGTGAAAATGATGTAGTGGTCGATGGAATATTTGGCTCGGGACTTCGGCAGCCACTTCAGGGTGGTTTCATGGTCCTTGCCCGCTATATAAATGAATCAGGTGCTTATGTCATTTCCATTGATATCCCGTCCGGTCTCTTCGGAGAATGGAACGCCAACGTCAACCGTCGGGATATGGTCCATGCCAACCTTACACTGTCATTCCAGACTCCTCGGCTTTCATTTTTCTTTGGAGAGAATGCGGATATAATAGGTGAGTGGAAACTTCTTGACATAGAGCTTGATAAAGCAAAAATGAAAGAGGTTCCCACAGATTATTATCTTGTGGAGGCAAAAAATGTGCGTGCTCTTTTGAAACCAAGAGGTAAATTTACAGGGAAAAGAGACTACGGGTCGGTCTTGATGCTTACCGGAAGCACCGGTATGATGGGTGCCGCGGTCATGTCGGCACGTGCCTGCCTTAAAAGTGGTGCCGGGCTTGTAACCGTGCATAGTGCCCGCCTGGGTATGCAGATTTTGCAGACCGCTGTGCCCGAGGCTATGTTTGAACCTGACCGGAACGACCATTATATTTCAGATATGACGATCCATCATAGTCATCAGGCTGTGGCTGTGGGTCCCGGTATCGGTACGAACGACCGGACGCTTGACGCACTTGAGTCTCTTCTTAAGAATTGTAAGTCTCCGCTAATCCTGGATGCGGATGCTTTAAACTGTATTTCGAAACGTCCTCAGCTTCTATCAGTTCTCCCTTCTCAGACAATAATAACTCCTCATATAGGAGAATTCGACCGCCTTTTCGGATCACATGAAAATTCTGAAGATCGTCTTAAAAAGGCGATCGAGATGGCTAAATATTACAGCATCATTATTGTATTGAAAGGTCATTACACTGTTACTGCTTGTCCCACCGGGAAAGCATATTTCAATTCCACGGGCAATCCCGGTATGGCTACCGCCGGCTCTGGAGATGTGCTCACAGGCGTGATCGCCGCTTTCCTTGCCCAGGGTTTCAGACCCGAGCATGCGGCATATACCGGGGTATATGTCCATGGGCTTGCCGGAGACATGGCGGTCAGAGAATTTGGTGAATACGGTCTTGTGGCTTCCGACATTGCAAATTATTGCGGTCGGGCGATACGCGCTATTATAAACAGGGAATCCTCTCATATATGACAAAACAATGAATATGATAAAAAACATTCTAACCTCTGTGATGCTTCTTGCATCGCTTGTCCCGGTCTCTGCACAACAGACAAAAATACTTACCGCAGAGAAACATAATGAATACGGCTTGATATATACTCTTCCAATCACGGCATTGGATGTTGAGGTGACGGCTGTAAAAGAAACCCTTAAGGCAGGACCATATTATCAGTATGCTAAAAAATATATGGGCACCGACAAAGTTGTCAAAAATGATGCTGAAATATGGACTATTAAATCGGTGAAGGTGCGTCCCTATGGCATCCCGGATCCTGATTCCCGTTATTTGATGCAACTTAAGCCGGGGTCCACAACATATATCGGGGTTGATGCCGACGGAATGCTTCTTTCCATCAACAAAACTCCTGAATTGCCGGTGGAAGAGGATGCTGCTGTCGACATGTTTGAAGGTGAAAAGATTGGAGATAACGAGTATCTCCAATATGTTGATGAGGATTTTATTGCTTCCCAGTCTTCTGCCAAGCAGGCACAGATGCTCGCTGAAAATCTTATGGAGATTAGGGATGCCAAGATTTCCCTTACAAGGGGCACTGCCGAGACTATGCCCACAGATGGAAAGCAACTTGAACTGATGCTAAATTCCCTCGCACATCAGGAGGCTACTCTCACGGCAGCTTTTCTCGGCAATATCACAAAAGAGACCGTAGTTCGTAATTTTACATTTGTTCCTGCAGAAAACGGAAAGAAGACATTATTTCGGCTTAGCAATTTCAATGGGTTTGTAGGTGCGGATGATTATTCGGGAGAACCGGTATACATTTCGGTAAACATCACGAATAAAGGGACTCTTCCGGTTGATTCCAAGGGAGAAGAAAAGAAACTGCCCAAAGATGCTGTTGCGTATTGCGTGCCCGGTGCTGCGGAAGTGACGGTATCTTTCCAAGGAAATGCACTTTGGCAACAGGAATTGGAAATGTCGCAGTTCGGGGTAGTCTTCGGGCTTAACCCATCTGTGTTCAGCGATAAAAAAGAGCCTTCTTATGCAGTGTTTGATCCTGCCACAGGAGCCTTGAAAGAAATAGGAGCGGTTAGGGAAGAGGAGTGAAAGAAATGACCTCTCAGAATTTGTTTGGTGCCACTCCTGCACCGATGACGCTTTCTCAATATACGACAGCCATCGGAGACGCAGTCAGACGGTCTCCTGTATTGCAGGGGGCTTGGGTCATTGCAGAACTCAGCGATGTCCGTGTCAATGGAGGACACTGTTATATGGAGTTGATTGAAAAAAATCAATCCGGACAAACTGTAGCGAAGCTTAGGGCGACTATCTGGCAATCCCGGTTTCAATATATTCGTCAAAAATTTTATGCGGCAACCGGTCGGGACATAATGACCGGTCTGAAGGTGATGCTCAATGGCACTGCAAATCATCATCAGCTATACGGATTGTCATTTACTGTCAATGATATAGATCCGTCATACACTCTCGGAGACATGGAGCGTCTCAGGCGGGAGATTCTTATGAAGCTCCATAATGAAGGTGTGCTCGGATTAAACAGGTTGAAGGCGATGCCTGTGGCTCCACAGCGGATAGCCGTAATCTCTGCGGCAGGTGCGGCAGGTTATGGTGATTTCATGAATCATCTTATGTCAAATCAGGAAGGTTTTATTTTTTATCCCTTCCTCGTGCCGGCTATAATGCAGGGGGAACGTACATCACTCTCCGTGAGAGAGGCTTTGAAGTTTGTGGAACAGACAATTGACTTGTGGGATTGCGTGGCAATTCTCAGGGGTGGTGGCGCAACAACCGACCTTAATGGCTTTGATGATTATGAGCTTGCAAGGGAAGTGGCGGTGTTTCCCCTTCCGATAGTGGTGGGTATAGGTCATGAACGCGACCGAACGGTGCTCGATGAGATCGCCCACACTCGATTGAAGACACCTACGGCGGTGGCGGCGTTTTTTGTGGATTCTTTAAGAAACGCTTATAATAAGACCGGGGAGCTTGTTGATACGATTACCCGCTATGTCAATGATCGAATTTCCGGAGAGATGAGAAGGCTTTCAAATTGCGAAGCTTTGATTCCTGCACTTGCCGAGACAAGAATAGCTTCGGCGAGGTCTTTGCTTGAGAGGGAAATTTCCCGTATCCCCGCCATCGTCTCAGCCAGGATCGCCCAGGCGAATGGAAAGGTGGAGATGTTTAGACAGCTTTTGCAGACACTGGCTCCAAAAACTTGTGAAAGATCGGCAGATCGACTGGATGAGTTGTCTGCAAGATTATCTATGGCGGCTGATTCGACTATGAAGCGTCACACCGCAAAACTTGAGAGTCTCGAAGGGATGATAGGAATCCTAAGTCCTGAAAACACCCTCAAAAGGGGGTATTCAATAACACGTGTGAACGGGAAGGCTGTCACCGATGCCGCCTCATTATCGAGCGGCACGAGGATCTCCACCTGTCTGCACAAGGGAACGATAGAATCTGAAATAATATAAATAATTCAACTTTCGCATGCGAAAGTTGAGGGTTATGAGGTTAAAAGGTTAATCTACAATTGTGGATAGAGTTCAGGTTCCTTTTAAGGATCATGTGTAAATATAACCCCTTAACCTTCAAATCTTAAGTGAGCTTGCGAAACTTAAATAAATAAAAAATATAGTTATGGATCAGCAGCTTTCATACGGCAAGGCTATTGCCGAACTCGAAGCCATTGTCGCTAAAATGCAAAGTGATGATTGCGATATCGACAGTCTTGCCGGCTACACCTCTCGCGCTCTTGAACTCCTGAAGTATTGCAAAGAAAAGCTCTTTACCACAGATCAGGAGGTCAAGAAATGTCTTGAGGCTTTAAACACATCAATGTAACCGACAACCTTTACTCACGATAGTACACCCTCTTTACACGTGGAGATACGGAGGTAAGGATTTCGTAAGGTATTGTGTCAAGAAGGTCGGCAAGACGTTGCACTGGCGCGTGTGGACCGAATATCTCAACAGCATCCCCGACTTTGCAATCGATACCAGTGACATCGATCATACATGCATCCATGCAGATATTTCCGATTGTCGGCGCGTCTTTACCGTTTACTTTTACGCAGATGTTGCCTCTGCCGAAATGTCGGTTCATGCCGTCGGCATATCCGATAGGGATCGTGGCTATCTTTGACCTGCGTTTTAACACGCCCTTTCTTCCATATCCGATGGTCTCTCCTTCTTCCCATTCCCTAATGGCGATGATGACAGTACGAAGTGTTGATACCACAGCAAGTGGTTTTTCAATCTCTTCCGGCAATGTGTTGGCTCCATACAATCCGATACCGAGGCGTGCCATGTCATAATGGTGTTCCGGAAAACGTAAAATCCCGGCGCTGTTGAGCACATGGCGTTTCACCGGATATGGAATCTTTGAAAGAATATGTTCTGTCATCTTTTTGAAGCGGGAGAGCTGGAGTTCGGTATAGTCATCCATGTCGATGCAGTCGGAAGTTGCAAGATGAGAGAACATTGAGGATAATTTCACAGCCTTTTGCCTTGAAATGACTTCTATAACCTTGTCAAGTTCTTCCGGAATAAATCCGGTGCGGTGCATCCCTGTGTCAAGTTTCAGATGGATCGGATAGTTTTCTATTCCGTTTTTCTCTGCCTCCCTGATCACGTCTCTGAGCATCTCCATGCTGTAAATCTCAGGTTCAAGATGATTGGCAAACATTGACCTGTAGTTCACCACCTTCGGATTCATCACCATGATAGGCATGGTGATGCCGTTTTTGCGAAGATCAATCCCTTCATCGAGTACAGCCACCGCAAGGTAGGCGGCTCCGCAATCCTGCATCGTTTTGGCAATCTCATAGCTTCCGGCTCCATATCCCGATGCTTTAACCATTGCCACAATTCCTGTTCCCGATGGAAGATGGCTGCGGAAATAATTATAATTGCTGACTATCGCATCAAGATTCACTTCAAGCACAGTTTCATGTTTACGCGCCTCAAGAAGCTCGTTTATACGTTCAAATTCAAATTCCGGAGCACCTTTCAGCAAAATGATTTCCGATACAAAATCAGATGGAGAAAGGGATGCAAGAAGCATGTCGGTGTTTTCAAAAAATTGAGAGCCTTCAGGAAATAGACCTGCATGTTTCCTCATTTCTTTCCCAACGCCAATAAAACGTTCCACCCCTGATTCTTTTACAGCAGTGGCGATTGCGGTATAAATATCAGTCAGAGGCGATGTCTCATGCCTTATGTCGCTCATCACGAGAGTTGAATGCTGTTCCGGCATTTTTCTACGCATCATGAAGTTGACAGCAGGAAGAAGTGATGAGAAATCGCTTGTGTAGGAATCAAAGATAACGGAGCAGCCGTTCACACCTTCGCTGACATTGAGTCGGGTGCCTATTTTATGAAGACTTTTAAATCTTTCGGCTATCACTTCGGCACTCACTCCTTCAAGAAGCATGAAGGCAAGTGCTCCTGCTGCATTTTCGATGTCTGCACCACTTTTCAAGGATGCTTCGAAAGAATGTGTTTCTCCCTTGAAAGTCCATGAGAACACCTTTAATTCTGAGCTGTCGGATTGTCTGCAGTTGATATAAAGAGCTGCGGATGGGTCGGTTGTTGACCATGCTATAACATTTTTACCCTTGAGGTATGGTGCAAGTGCGGTTCCAAGCAAATTAGAATCGGCATTGAAAATTATATTTTTTACATTATCTCCACCGGCGAGCAATGCTTTTTCCGCACTCTTTTCTTCCAAGGATTCAAACCCCTCGGAATGTGCATCCCCGATATTTGTGAATATCACGGTGTCAGGACAGATACATTCAGCAAGGGCATTCATTTCTCCTTTTCGGGAGATTCCGGCTTCAATGACAGCTATGGCTGTGGAATTTTCTATCTCCCACATTGAAAGTGGCACCCCTATCTGAGAGTTATAACTTCTGGGGGAGCGGGCTATTTCTTTCAATGGCTCCATTAACTGAAAAATCCACTCTTTTAAGGTGGTTTTCCCTCGGCTGCCGGTGATTGCAACCCTCTCACACGGTTTGTTCCTGGCAAGGGATGATGTCTCCCTTAAGGCACGGACAGTGTTGTCTGTCTTAAGGATAATGGCATCCGTACATGTCTCCATGTCTGTCGGCACATATTCAGCCACAAAACATCTCACTCCTTTGTCGTAAAGCACACGCATGAATTTATGTCCGTCGTTTCCTCCGGGAGTGTGTATGGCGAAAAATAATGAAGATTCAGGACGGATAAGACTGCGGGAATCGGTGAGAAGAGTATCGATTATGGTTTTAGAGTCATTCTTAAGACCCAATGCTGAAGCGATTTCAGAGATAGTAGCTTTCATAACAAGCGATTATGCAATATGAGGGAGAGAAAGGTGGAAATTTGGATTCAAAATTACAATTTCTATATTAATAAAACAAATCAGAACTATAAATGCTTAATTTTAGTTATAATTTAAGCAAGTTCACTTAACCTTATAACCCTCAACTTTCGCTTGCGAAAGTTGAATTAATTATAGGCATAAAAAAGGGGCGTGTAATCACTACGCTCCCCAGTTTTCCAATGTCCCCCGAACCACTTCGGAGAGCATTGTTGGTCCTAATCCTAATTTTAACTATTAATCCATAACTTTACTAATGCAACAATAAAATTGTCAATGAAACGATTGAATGGTTTTATGAAAAGAATTCCTATTCTGTTTCGTTTTCGCTAATTGGGATTTGGAGAGAGCATTATATCTATTGAAACTATTTAGACCTCTTTAAAATAAAACGGTTATTAGAAAATTTATTCTTGTAAAAAAAGTCTGAACAATTTCATTTGATTAATGTCGCAAAGTTAACAATAAAAACTTTGCTTTCATAAATATTTATTGGATAATTTTTAGTTAATTAACATAATTCTATAAATAATTATGTTAATAATTGTAAAATTTTGAAATCGTCAATTTGTGCGGTCCTGTCAAGGGCGACAGGCACCACTGAAACTATGCCATGAGAAAGGCACCATTCATCGGTGTCGGTATTCTCGGGCTCTTCATTGATGAAACTGCCTGTAAGCCAATAAAATTTTTGTCCAAGTGGATCGACATACTCCTTGTATTCGTGAGTCCATCTCCCTTTACACCCTTTGGTGAGTCGCATTTCGGTAGGGTGGGGAATGCAATCAGGAATGTTGACATTAAGTGCCACTCCTTCAGGGAGTCCATTCTCAAGAACCTGTCTGGAGATAGCTTCTACAAATGGAAGGCAAGGGGAGAAATCGGCATCTGCTGAATGATTGGTGAGGGAAAAACCGATTGAGGGGATTCCAAAGGCACATCCTTCGAAAGCGGCTCCCATAGTGCCGGAATACATTGCATTGATAGAGGCGTTTGAGCCGTGGTTGATGCCGGATACCACAAGATCCGGCTTGCGGTCTATTACGGTATGCATTGCCAATTTGATACAATCCACAGGAGTCCCGTTCACTTTATACATCTTTGCGCCATTGTAATCTTCCACAGGCTTGATTCTTAACGGAGAGTTGGAGGTGATAGCCATTGACTGCCCTGATTGCGGTGAATCCGGACACACCACTACAACTTCACCTAATTTGACAAGCACATCTATAAGCGAGTGTACTCCTGATGCTTGTATGCCATCGTCATTGCTGACAAGTATGAGGGGTTTCATATTCTTTTTCATAAAAACGTATTTTCAACAAAAATAATAAAAAAAGTTGAATCTCTTGGTGTGTCTGCTCAGTCTCAAAAAAAAGTTGTAATTTTGCATATTATGACCGACCAGACAAATAATCTTAAGGCTGCATATTTCACCCTTGGGTGTAAGCTTAATTTTGCCGAGACATCTACTATTGGAAAAATTCTTTCAGGCAGAGGAATAACGCGCGCAGCAAAAGGTGAAAAGCCGGATTTATGTATCGTCAACACCTGTTCTGTTACTGAAATGGCAGACAAGAAAGGACGACGCCTTATCCGTTCCCTTGCCACAAGATACCCGGATGCCTCAATAGTTGTGACCGGATGCTATGCGCAGCTGAAGCCGGAAGAGGTTTCAGCTTTGCCGGGGGTGGATATTGTGCTTGGTTCAAATGAGAAACTTCTCATGGCGGAATATATAGACCGTTGGCTTGAAGACAAAAAGAAGCGCACTGAAGTCACTCCGGTGTTTTCTATCAGTGAATTTCGTCCGTCGTGTGAGAGGGGAGACCGCACAAGATTCTTTCTGAAAGTGCAGGATGGGTGTAACTATTTCTGCACATATTGCACGATACCTTACGCACGGGGCCGCTCTCGTTCCGGAGTCACGGAAGATCTTGTGAAAATGGCGCGAGAAGCTGCGGCGGCAGGTGGGAAAGAGATAGTAATCACTGGCGTGAACATTGGTGAATATGGCAGGGATAACGGTCAGGATCTGTTCACTCTTCTCAGGCGTCTTGATGAGGTGGAGGGGATAGAACGATATCGAATATCATCCATTGAACCGAACCTTCTCACAGAAGAGATTATCAGATGGATAGCTGAAGAGGCACGTGCTTTTATGCCGCATTTCCATATTCCCCTTCAGTCGGGATCGGATGCTGTGCTCAAACTGATGAACCGCCGTTACGACACATCGCTCTTTGCATCCCGTATCTCCGCTATCCGTGACTTGATACCCAATGCTTTTATCGGTGTGGATATCATTGCTGGCGCAAGGGGCGAGACTTCTCAGGAATGGGATAAAAGTTTAGCTTTTGCCGAAAGCCTCGATGTCACACGCTATCACGTTTTTCCATATTCCGAGCGTCCCGGCACAAAGGCACTATTGCTTGGGGATATTGTCAGTCAGGAAGAGAAGCATCGACGTGTAGGGTTGCTTACAAAGCTTTCCGACATGAAGATGGAATCGTTTATGAAAAAGAATTTGGGAAGCGTGCGACCTGTACTTTGGGAGCAGTCTTCTGGAGAAGGGTGCATGCATGGTCTGACAGATAATTATCTACGTGTGGAGGCACCTCTTGATCTATCTTTGATTAATATGGTAGCTGCCGCGCGTCTTGTCTCCATACATCCCGACGAGCCTGAATTGATAATCTCGGAAATATGAATCCTTTTAACCCCTTATAAGAGATATAATAGTTTTAAGAATTCATAATTCCAATAAGACTAATCCGAATAATCCGAATTATAAGAATTCACAATTCAAAATTCAACATTAACCATGGGGCGTCTTGCGGTAATCATATTGAACTGGAACGGTGTCGGTCTGTTAAAGCAATTCATTCCTTCAGCTTTCAGATACACACAGGGAGACGAGGTTGATCTTATTGTTGCCGACAATGGCTCGACCGACGATTCATTGGTATGGCTGAGGGAAAACTATCCTGAGATTAAGACAATTGCATTTAAGGAGAATTATGGTTTTGCCGAAGGCTACAACCGAGCAATAGAGACCTCGGATTATCCCTATACTCTTCTCCTTAACAGTGATGTCGAGGTTACTCCCGGTTGGTGGCAGCCATTGCTGAAATTCATGGAAGATAATCCTGATGTCGGGGCGCTTCAACCGAAGATCAAATCGTTTAAGGATAAAACAAGCTTTGAATATGCAGGGGCAGCCGGCGGTTATCTCGACCGGTTGGGCTATCCTTATTGTCGAGGTAGACTTTTTGATTGTGTTGAGAAAGACAACGGGCAATATGACGGGGATCCGGTTGATATAACATGGGCATCAGGCGCAGCATTGCTCGTACGTACAGACCTATATAAAAAATTAGGTGGTCTTGACCCGCGTTTTTTCGCTCACATGGAAGAGATCGACCTTTGCTGCCGCATTTTGGCTTCCGGATATCGGGTGGTGGCTTTAAGCGATTCGGAAGTGTATCATGTCGGCGGGGCATCCTTAAATCAGGGAAATCCGAAGAAGACGTATCTGAATTTCCGCAATAATCTTTTGCTGCTTCATAAAAATTTACCGTCAGGCAAAAGAGGGAAGATACTCTTTTGGCGTCGTCTTATGGACACACTTGCATTTGGGATGTTTGTGGCTAAATTTGATTTTGCAAATGCAAAGGCAGTGATAAGGGCTCACAACGATTTCCGCACTATGCGAAAATTATATCCCGTCGATGACAACCGCAAAGCAAAAGATGATAAAAAATACTCCGGAATCCTTACTCGAAGATTAATAGTGTTCGATCGTTACTTCTTTGGCAAAAAAGTCTAAAGAAAGAATCGCTAATTCATTTAAAGGGAATGATTTTATGATAAAACAATTATAAGTTAGTCATTTCCCATTAGGTTCAGTTCTTTGGATCCTGGTCTAAAAGGTTCTCTGGATCCAGGTCTAAAAGGTTCTCTGGATCCTGGTCTAAAAGGTTCCCTGGATCCTGGTCATAAAAAGGTTCTCTGGGAATCTGGTCTAAAAGGTTCTCTGGATCCAGGTCTAAAAGGTTCTCTGGATCCTGGTCTAAAACGTTCCCTGGATCCTGGTCATAAAAACGTTCTCTGGATCCTTGGTCGTAAAAACGTTCTCTGGGAATCTGGTCTTTAAAAAAGTACTGTGGTCATGAAAAAGAAAGGCACCCGGTTGGGGGTGCCTTGGAGACTGTCTTTTAACGGACAATCTCTGATACGCGCCACTGACACAGCTGACGCGTTAATACCGGTTACTTTCACAAGCCCCCGGTATTGCCTACTTACTACTAATTGTTAAGTAAATAACTACTTATTAAATAGATACGCCTACTTCACAGCACCCGTATCCAAGTCTATCTTAAATGTTCCGAACCAAACCTGAAAGCCTGTTCGGAACCTATTTATTCATCAATTATCATGTACTACTCTAATCTGTATCGCATCAGAACCTCCGGAAGGCCAAATCAATCCAAGATTGTCGTAATATGATACAGCAAAGTCAAGAGTGTAGTAGTTAATATCAAGACCTCCCTTTACAAGGGTAACAACTCCTTTATCATCTTTTTTGGGAACTTTGTCTGTCCAATATAAAGCTCCCGGTCTTCTCCATAAGTCCCAGAATAGAGGCTTGTATTCCACTCCATAAGTTAGGCTTGAAGCCGTTCCTGGTTGAGAGGAACCGGATTTGGGCATTTCGGCATACCTGTTTGCATATTGAACCACAGCTCCATAGCCGGCTTGTTGTCTATTGTAAACATTATTTTCAGTTAATGTTTTAAATCTGCCATACCCACTTGCACCAATCGGGAAAAATATCTGAGTTCCTGTAGTTGAGTCACAGACAAAAGCCCCTCTCATACCTTTGCCTTTGGTTGACCCTTTCCTGGCTCCATAGACATCTTCAACTTTAGTTGGTGTGTAAGTTGTCTCATCTGTAAATAAGACACCATATCCATAGATTGTATTGGCATCATCTGTTATTGCCTTATAATCATCGTGAGTCGGTAGACGCCACGCCTTACCATTGGTGCTTCCTGATAAATCCACAGGTGATTCCAATGTCTCATTCCATTTTTTTGTTTGATTTGATCCGGCAATAACTAAATCCCTGTCTATGCCGTTTTTATTAAACCACTCGGATGTATTGTTTGAAGCAGAGATAGGCAAACTTAATTTTGCGTTCTCTCCGGTTCCGTCATACCTGAAATATGATCCTTCCTCTACAGGGTCTGACACTTCTGATCCGTTAGTTTCCAAGTTATTGGTATGCCACATTACATTGGACGAATAGAAACTGACAGGATCATACCCCTGGCGTACAAATATTTTATGGATACAGGAATAATTATTATAGTATATTTTAATTACTCCCCCTCTTGACCCTGTCGGGAATGTCCCTTTCGGCTTGAAAGTAAAGGATATCCTGTTGTCTTCTCCATAGGGGTCGGTTGTGCCCGAGATTGTCCCGTCGGGATTCTTTTGAGAATATCCTGCGGTCGGTGTCAGATCATACCAATCTCCACATTCAGCGACAGCAATCCAGGGGCCGTCAGAAATCAGAGGCTCGAAATCAGGGGCATCTTCAGCTGTCAACACCATAAGGGTCACTTCAAATTTATTATCACATTTGCCGCTTCTCCAGATCCCTTTGGGGTTTACGATCCTTCGCATTTGAATTATTTCAACTTCTTTTTCCACAGTATGTGAAACTCCTTGGAGGTCTCTGACTTCAGCTGTGATCAATACTTTTGCTTTCCTTCGGTAAGATACGTAGACGTTATTTCCCGTATAGGCGGTTTGTGCCACCATGACTCTGGCGCGCGTGTATAATGGAATGCTTGCATTCCACTCCCCTGATCCATTCGAGGTGATGGAGTAGTTTCCATCTTTGGTGTCGACAACATTTTCTTTAATTTCATATTCCCTCCATCCACGATTGTGGCTATACCAGTATTCATAGTTCTTGGTATAAGTCTTTTCATCATTTGAGCCATATCCTTCCTCCACCGATCCAAATGAGGCTACAGTGGTTTTTCTCAACGACAGGAATCCATCCCAGACTCCTGGTTTGGGAGTCTCCGGATATTTTACATTTGAATATTGCTGAGCAGTGTTTAGGTAGCTGAGATTTCCTTCATAATAAGGAAACGGATTTGGTCTTGTCCCTTCCGGAACTTCGGCATGCCATCCGTTCTCAATTATTTGAGCTTGAAGATACACCAATTCCGCCCCCATAATCTTTACGGGCAGATTCATCGTCTCATCATAGGTGTAAGATATGTAATATGGATTCGGAACGATTACTTCCGGTTCGGGATCATACACGATATGCCAGTCGTTATCATTTGCATTGTTTTTTAGTTTAAGGGTCAGCTTATAATGATAATTCCTTTGTGCATCATAGTTGTTGTCCACGTCTTTGCCAAGCATGAACCTATAGATGATAGGACCTTCACCGGCTTTATTTTTATAATATCCGATAACTTCAACGTAGGTTCCTTCTGTCACTTTATCTTTATATCCGTCTGAGTTTGGATTATTGCCATCAGGAAATTGTGTTTCTCCGGGTTTTGTCCCCTCCCATACCTGGTGTTTTGATTGCCCTTCTCCTTGCATGTTTTCATAAAAATACAATGCTTGCGCGGTTTCGGAATGGGCTGCCTTTTGGGCGTCTACGATAGTCATACCGTTCGCCATCCCATAGAAATAATACGGGCTATCCTTGCTTACAGTTGAATTGACATTTTCAGCTACCGTAAGGACTTCCCCGTCTTCTATCAGATTTGATTTTGAGGCTTTATTGTCTTTACCGAGGAAACAGTTTCTTGGAATGTCTTTTATTTGGATAGACTTTATCTGCACCTCTACGCTTGGGTATAGCTCGCTTCCGTCTATAGCGACTGTCACTTTGGAAGCCGCCCTTTTGATCCAGGCATGGAGTTGGTTGTTAGATCTGTTGATTGTCAATAATGGGGCATCAAAACCTTTACTTTCCTGAGAATTGTAATATGTGAAATATCCGAACATTTGATTGTTGGATGCAATATCATCTTCATTCCACAATAGCTCTATCTCTTTTAATTTTTCAGGAGTCGAGACATCATAATTCTCATCGGTGGCGATATTTCCCATATTTGCCACGGCATAGAAGCGATATTTCCCTGATTCTATATCCTTAATGGAAAATGATGCACGCGGTGTTTTTGACTCCGCCTGATGCTCATTGTTGCTTATCGCATCATCCGGAGATTTATCATTCCCTTCCTGATCGATATCTTCAACCGGTATCATTTCGCTCCTGTATAACTCATTATTCTCATTATATATAAGTATGCATAATGAATTGATATTCTTAATAAGATTTCCTGAAGATCTGGTTTTGTCAAGGGTGCCGGTTATTGGGCTGAACACTACGGTCGCGGAGACATCCATGATGCCATCCTCTACCTTTGGAAGGTCGTATTCATCTTGCTGGCAAGATAGAAATATACTCTGTAAAATAAGTATTAGCAGAATATTCTTTATGTTATTCTTCATTGGAGGATGAATTTTATTCTGATAGTGAAAAGTATTAAAAGATTTAAGAAATTGTTTAAATTTATTTGTCGAAGGAATTGAGAGGATTTGTCGAGCAGAATTTTGATATTTATGATGGAGTTATGGGGTTCTATAATGATTGAATAAATATCATAAAGATGCCTACAAAGACCTCAATAACAAGACAAAATAAATTTTAAACAGTTTCTTAAATTCTTACGGAATATGAAATTTAAACTTTTGGCGATTCTATTAGGATTTGTCTGTTGTCAATCAGTTGATGCGAAGCGTATTGTGGGGTATGTCACTTCATGGAGCGATGTGATTCCCGATCCTAAATCCATGACCAATATCAATTATGCATTTGGGCATGTGAAAGATACTTTCGATGGGGTACGTATTGACAATGAGAATAGGCTCAGGCAGATTGTGGCACTTAAAAAGAAGAACAAGAAGCTTGAAGTGCAACTTTCTGTTGGAGGATGGGGGAGCGGCAATTTCAGCGAGATGGCGGCTGATCCTGAGAAACGTAAGGCATTTGCCGAGGATTGCAGACGTGTGGTTGATGAGTATGGACTCGACGGTATAGACATTGATTGGGAATATCCGGGGAGTAGTATTGCCGGCATATCAAGTTCTCCGGCAGATAAAGACAATTATACTCTTCTTATGAAAGATCTGAGAACTGCGTTGGGGAATGATAAATTGTTGACACTTGCTTCCCCCGCCACTGTAAGTTTTTATGAGTTCAAACCGATTATGCCTTATGTGGATTTTGTCAATATAATGGCATACGATCTCAACCGACCTCCCTATCATCATTCTGCATTGTTCAGGTCGGAGTTGAGCGGAGAGATGACAGCCGATGAAGGGGTGAGGGCTCACATCGAGGCCGGGGTTCCTGCTGAAAAGATTATATTGGGGGTGCCATTTTATGGACATGGCAAAAAGGGGGAGTTTCCCGATTTTATAGATTATCGCAATATACAGGTGTCGGATGGATTGAAAGAGATGTATGATGAGGTTGCATGTATGCCTTATCTGGTAAACGAGTCGGGAGAGATGGTTATATGTTTCGACAATCCCGAATCATTGAAAAAGAAATGTGAATACGTCAATCAAAATGGACTTGGAGGGGTGATGTTCTGGGATTATGCGGGCGACACCGACAAAGGTGACCTCCGCAAAACCCTCAAGAAGCACCTCAAATAAAATTATCCTGAATTTCCTTACCGGGGATTGTTGTCAGGAGATTCGGCGAGCATCTGCGCCCGGCTTTTGCTCCTTGTCACGAGAAATACACCGGTGAAGACGAGGACTATGGCTATGCCGTTGGCGATAGTGAATTTGCCGATGCCTGCCCATACCGCCACGAATGATGCCACAATCGGTTGAACGTAGTTATACATCGCAGTCACGGTGGGGCGAAGATTCTTTTGTCCTAAAGGAAGTAAAAGGTAACTCAGGAATGTCGGTCCCACTACAAACGCAATAGCACCCCAGATCACAATCGATGGGGCTGCCATCCAATCTATATTGATCCATTCGCCATATGTGAACGGTATGACGCAGATGCTTGCGTATGTAAACATCCATTTCATCAGGGTCACGGGACTGTATTTGCCAATAAGTTTCTTAAAAAACACCAGATAGCATGAGAAACTCAACTGGGCGCAGATGACGAGCAGGTCGCCTGCCGAGGCTCCCCCTGTCTCACCCGTTGAACTCCCGATTATTAGGATGAGGGCGCCGATCGCACCAAGAAACACACCGCCAACTTTAAGTTTGGTGACCGGTTCATGAAGCACAATGGCGGCGAGCACCATTGTCAATATAGGGAGGGAAGTGGTGATGATCGAAGCGTTGACAGGAGATGTCAGGCTTAAGCCCCAAATGAAGCAGCATTGATTGATGACTATGCCGAATAAGGATGCAAAAAACATGTTGAGAAGGTCTTTCGGAGAAACCTTCTCATTCTTGGTAAAGAGGGATATTATCCAGAATAGGATAGCGGCGCCGATCATGCGGCAATCGGTGAGCAGGAGCGGGGTCATTCCACCCGCAAGAATCATTTTTCCCAACGGGGCGCTTACACCCCATAGAAATTCGGCACCTATCATGGCGCCGTGTCCTTTCAATTTGTCAATATCCATAACAATATGATGTTTAAAAGCGTTCTGAGAATAGACTGCAATTCAGTTCCGGTGCATGCCTATCCGGGAAATCGTCATTCTTTTATTTATCTTTTCCAGAAAGAGGGGAGCAGAAGCACAAGAAAAGTGAAAAGTTCAAGCCTTCCGATCAGCATGACAGCCATCAGAAGCCATTTGACAGAGTATGGCAGGAATGCGAAAGAACCGCCTGCGCCCGTGGCTCCATATCCAAGACCGTTGCACCCGATGCATGAACTTACCATAAATAGCGAGTCGGTCATGGAATAACCGAATAATGTTATTATCGCGGTAGCTATAATGATTATCAATATATAAAGGGTGATAAAGGCTGAAATTCTTGTGACGAGTCCATTGTTGAGGGCGCTGCCGTTGAGCTGGACCACATATGTGCGTTTCGGGAAAACCGTCTTCTTTATCTCGTTAAGGAAATTATCTTTCATGACAATCAATCTGTCAACCTTAATGCCTCCGGAAGTAGACCCTGCACAAGCCCCACAGATCATCAGGAAAATCGTCAGGAACAGAGAGAACGGTCCCCAGGATTCAACCCCGTCTAAAGAAAAACCTGTAGAAGTCACTGCCGAGACAATATGGAAAACAGGGTAGAGGAACAGGGAATCCCAGCTTGTCTCGGCTCCACGGATAAGTGTGGATAAGAGCAGGAGGGCATATGCGCAGGCTACAATACCGGTAAAGTATCTGAACACGGAATTTTTCAATATAGACTTAATCCCCTGGCGCCGTATGTTGTAGAGCGAGATAAAATTTAGCCCCGCTAAAAACATCACTACCGTAAGGACCGATATGATATAGTCCGAGTGCCAGAATCCGACCCCGGCGTTGCGTGTGGAAAACCCGCCGGTGGCAATTGCTGCAAATGTCTGACAGACACTGTCGAACAGATTCATGGGTCCAGCCCATAGCAACAGTGTTGAGCCGACGGTAAGCAGGGCGTATATCCCCCATATGGAAAGGGCTGTCTGCCTTATTCTCGGATGCAGTTTGTCATGGGTTATGCCAGTGGCTTCCGCATTGAACATTGAGATCCCGGATGCCTTGTTTAGTTCCGGCAACACGGCAAGCATGAAGAGAATAATTCCGAGACCGCCTATCCATTGAGTAAATGCCCTCCAGAACAATATTCCGTGGGAGAGTTTTTCCACATCCGGGATCACGCTCGCCCCTGTGGTGGTAAAACCGGAAATGACCTCAAACATGGCATCAGAAAAACCGATGCTGTCGTGGCATAACATGAAGGGGATCATGCCGAAGAAAGAAAATATTACCCATATCACAGAAGTTATGATAAATCCTTCGCGGCTTCTGATTACGGAAGAACCATTCTTTTTCGTGAAAAATTCGGCAAGTCCGCCGGTGGCTGCCGTAAGCGCGGCAGTGGCAAGAAAGACTATCCAGTCAGGCTCAAGATACAAAATGCTTATCAGCATGGGGATAAGCATAAGTATGGCTTCGATAAGGAGGAGACGTCCGATAACCCTTACAATTGCGGCGGGATTTAAAGAAGCTGCCATATGAGAGATAGAATTATCTGAAAAATCTGCTTAATTTCGGAAGACTGCCGGGCATGTAAAACACCACGACATGATCGCCGGGACGGATCAATGTGCGTCCCTCCGCCAGCATCCCGGTAGTGTCTCTGATAATTCCGCCCACAGTTATGTCGCGGGGTAAAGACAGTTCGGAGACAGGTGCTGATACAATTCGGGAATTTTCCGGTGCTATAATCTCAGTTATTTCTGCGGTGCCGAGAGATATGCATTGTGCTGTCGCCATGTTGCAGTCGAGCAGAACACTGAGAATTTTACCGGCATTGAGAAGTTTCTTGTTTATTATCTTGTCGATTGCGAGGCTTTCAGCCTCGGGCATATATTGAAGCTCTTCAATGCGGGCAACGGTTTTCCCTACATTATGCTCTCTTGCCACCATGCATGAGACAATGTTTTTTTCAGAACTTCCGGTCAAGGCAAGAAACATGTCGCATTGCCCGATCCCTTCCTCTTCAAGAGTCGTGATGTCGTTCACTCTCGAATTGATCGTGACCACCTCCGGGAATCGTGATGCAATAATTCCGCACCGGTCTTTATCGGGGTCTATGACAGTAATGTCATAGTCGCCTGCTATGAGTTCAAGCAGGTTCTCCGTTACTCTTCCCGCCCCGGAAATCATAATCCTGCCTGTGCGTCGCACACGTTTCCCACATAATTCGGGGAGCATATCGCAAGTGCCGGGGAGAACAGAAAAGTAGATGGTGTCCCCTTCCAGAAGCCTGTCGTCACCTCTCGGAATTATGATTGACGCCCCGCGTTTTATTGCAGAGACGTGAAATAGTCTCGGATTATTCGGGACCTCGCTTAGAGATTTGCCGCACAAAGAACCGTCACGTTGCATTTTAACTCCCGCTACAATCAATGCCCCCTGATGAAGTTCGATCCAGTCGCTTACCCAATTATGTTTTATGAAATGGTTGATTTCGACGGCAGCAAGTTTTTCGGGATATATTGTCATATCTATCCCCATTCTCATGAAGAGGCGGCGGTTGAGATCGGAATCAAAATCCGGATTATCGATTCTTGCCACACATTTTTTCGTGCCACAGTCTTTGGCGAGCTGGCAGGCGATCAGATTGCTTGTCTCGTCAGGGGTGACGGCAACAAACAAGTCAGCCCCGTCTGCTCCGCATTGGATCAGATTGGATCTTGAAAGAGGACTTCCCTCAAAGGTAATAAAGTTGCCAACGGCATCCAGTTCTGCAAGATGTTCGCGGTCAGAGCCCATAAGCACTACATCCTGTCCTTCGACAGACAGGGTTCTTGCCATATGGGTACCGGTCTCGCCATCGCCGGCTACAATTATTTTCATATCATGTCACCTTTTTACTCTGAATAATCTTATCCGTATTAGCCGGAGCTGACTGTCAGCTTCTGCATTATAAACAAACGGATTCAAAAAAGAGTCTTTAACAAGCGACAAAATTAGTAAAATTACGCGCATCCGCCAACAAAATTCTCGGTATGTCTTCCGCAGAGAAAGACGGGCGAAGCTGCACGCTGTTTGTCTCGGCTATCTCAAACAGTTCTTCAATTGAAAAGATTCTGTCAGACTGTGCCGAGGCATGCACTCCGCCGCTCAACAAAGTTGCAGCAAGCAACCCTGTGAGCCACCGGTGATTGTTCATAAGGATATATGGATTAAAAATGTAATTATGGAAATTATCAGGTAATGACCAAAAAGACTTTTACAATATGGTTGGAAATTGTTTAAATTTATTTGTCGGATAAATTGAGCGGATTTGTCAGGTATATTTTTGAGATTTAATAATGACTGAAAATATCAAAAAATGCCGATAAAAGTCTCACGGATCAGCACAAAATAAATTTTAAACGATTTGCAATAGAACGAAAAGTCGTTAGGTTAGGTAGAGGTATTAATAAATACACTCATTGATTATTGGAGCCGTGCTTTTCCAATTCTCAAGATATCCCCAGTTGAATATTACTGGTATAGAAATAGATAGTAAAGATATGATATGGTTCATTTACAACGCGACTCTTTGTGAACCGCGTTGCAAAGTTACAAAAAAATCAAAATATGCGAAATCAAAGATCTATTCCTCGATGATCCATTCTGAGATAGTTCTGGTCTTTGTGGAGAAATTAACACCGATTTTAATAATCTTATGTCCGTCTGTGGAAAATGGGAGGGCATACTCTTTTCTGTTTATCTGATCGAGTGCCTCCTGAGCTGATTTGTCAAGTTTCAATTCAATTATATAATAAAATTTTTCAGTCTTGATAAAAAGATCTATTCTGCCATTCGATGTGCGATATTCAGTCTGCACTTCAAGACCAAGGAGTTTCATGAGAATCAGCAGAGCATTATGTAGATTCTGCTCTCGCTCCATATTCATGTCATAAGACACGGAAGAAAAAAGAGACTTCAGACATTCCATGAAAGATATCGCATTTCCAGTGTCCAGAGCTTTCAAGAACGTAAGTACTGCAACTCGAGCATTCCTGTTATTGAGGTTAGCGTAAGCAGGGAGAAGATACAATAAAAAACCTTGACTCACTTCCCAGTTTGGAAGACCAAGAGTATAAAGTTCATGTTCATAATTTTTGATCGTGAGGTATCCTGTTTGATACATAAGCGCGATCGGATTAGGATTATCAAGATCTATGCCTCTCAGTTCCTCAATGTCGCATACGGTATTAAGAAGAGATTCAAGATCAACATTAAAGCGGAAGAGCTGTTCTTTTAAAAGTGTCGCCTGTCCGGAATATATCCAATAATTTCGGAACTCTTCTTTATTCATCACATTGACAATAGAGTACGGATTGTACATCTCTTGTCCGTGAGCGGAAAAGCGGTACCCGTCATATCTATTTTTCAATTCCAGTTTTATATCAGATTCGGAAATTTGAAACTTGTCGGATAAAAGGGTGATTCCGGTTTTGAAATTTTCATAGAGCTCTTGTTCTGTAATTCCGCAGACAGCACTGAAACTATCATCGAAAGATATATCATCGATGTTGTTGAGTCCGGAGAAGACAGAGAGATGCCCGAAACGGCTCACCCCCGTAAGAAAAACCAAACGGAGATATTCGGCACTGCTCTTGAAATTTGAGTAAAAGGCAGCCAGAGTCTTACGATAGCTTTCAAAAAGTTGCGGGTTATCAAGAGTGTTGACCAACGGTTTATCGTATTCGTCTACAAGGATTACAATTTTCATCCCTGTTTTCTCATAAATACGTCGGATGTCATATTCGAGTCTTATACTCGGGTCGTCGTTCTTTTTTTCAATCCCGTATTCCTCTTCCCATAAAGAAAGGGTCGAGTTAAGACGGTTTTCAAGATGCCATGGTTCAGAATATTCACCGACATTCAGATCAAGATACAGTACAGGATAAGTCTTCCATTCCCAATCCATAGATTCGGCATAAAGACCTTTGAAAAGATCCTTTTTAGCAAGGAAAAAGCATTTTAGTGTTGACAGGAAGAGACTTTTCCCGAAACGGCGTGGGCGTCCGAGGAAATAGTATTGACCTTTCCTTATTATTTTTTCGATAAAGGAAGTTTTGTCCACATATTTGAATCCTCCTTCCCTCATCACCTCAAACGATTGCTCGCCGACTCCGTATCTGACTTCTTTTTCCATATAAAATACTTTCTCTTGCAAAAATACAATAATTTTGACGAGATTGCAATGAAAATATATGATAAAAACTCAAAGATTCTCAGGTGTATTTATTCAATTGGAAGCATTTTTCAGTGTTTTATGATTTTGTTAGCCATAATTGGGACAGAATGTTGTGTATCGTTTGAAAAAGTATTAGATTTGTATTGTATTATACAATTTTAACGAGCAATATGTATTTTATGAAGAATTTTATCAGATTATTCAGCTTTATGGCAGCTGTGGCTGTCTTGTTTTGTGCTGATGCGCTTGCGTTAAACGGTGCGTGGCGTGGTGAACTTGCCGTAGGAGAAATGAAAATACCTCTGGTGTTCAACTTTGCAGAAAATGGGGCAGGGGAGACATCATGCACTATGGATTCCCCCTCGCAGGGTGCTAAAGGAATCCCCGTGACCGTCGTGTTGTGTACGTCTGATTCAATATCTCTTGAATGCAATTCTATAGGTGCCAAATTTAATGGCGATATATCGGATGATACAATCGTGGGTAAATTTGTACAGCACGGATTCACATTTCCTATGACTTTAAAACCGGATGCCCCTTTACAGGAACGCCGTCCTCAGACTCCGCAGCCCCCATATCCTTACATAGTAAAAGACACGGTTTTTATGGCTCCTGATGGTGTCGCTCTCAGTGGAACTATATCCATGCCGGTATTGGAGAAAAATCAGACTGTTCCGGCTGTCGTGATGGTTACAGGAAGCGGTCCGCAAAACCGTGATGAAGAGATGCTTGATCATAAGCCTTTTGCTGTCATTGCCGACTATCTTGCACGAAACGGAGTGGCATCGTTCAGATATGATGACCTTGGCACCGGCAAATCTAAAGGGGATTTCGTGAAAAGCACCACTTACACTTTTAAAGATGATGCAAAAAGCGGCATAGAGTTTATGCGTAATGTCCCGGGGATAGGGAAGACCGGTGTGTTAGGGCATTCGGAGGGTGGTACGATAGCTTTTATGTTGGGTGCTGAGAATGTGCCTGATTTTATTATATCGTTGGCAGGATTGGCTGTTCCCGGAAAAGACGGGCTTGTTGCGCAGAACGCACGTACTCTTGAAAAATCCGGAATCACAGGTAGGGATAAGGAAAACAGCCTTGCTCTCATAAGCTGTCTTTTTGATGAGATGGCGGCGCAGGGAAAAGCCGGAATATCTACGCCTATAGATCCTGATTCACTTGCAAAAGCACATGGCATAGAGGTGCCACAGGAAGTTCTCTCAAATTTGAAATCCACGCAAAAAATTCGTACTTCCTGGTTTGACATACTACTTGGAATTGATCCGGAAGAAGACATAGCGAGTATAAAATGTCCTTTGCTCGCCATCAACGGAGACAAAGACACTCAGGTTGAGGCGGAACCGAATCTGGCAGTTATAAAGAAAAATTGTCCGGAAGCGGAAATCAGAATGATGCCGTCGTTAAACCACTTGATGCAACATGCACAGACAGGCGATATGACGGAATACAATGAGATCCGTGAAACCATATCGCCTGAAGTGCTGGAAATAATCCTTGAGTTTATCAAGAATCAAAGTAAATAACAGAATTGGTATTTCTATCCAAAGATAGTTTATAGAAACAAATAAAGAGCGAAAGTGAGTCTATGAAAAAAATTATTGCTTTATTGGGAATTGGTCTTATGGCATTGAACAGCCTCGCTCTTGGTCAAGCTGTTGAGACAAAATTGAGTGCTCCGGAAAAGGCTTATATTTTATCTCGCTTTTGTACAGAAGTAAAATATAATTTTGCTTTTTATGATAAACTGAAATTCAGTTGGGACAGTATATGTGCTGCATCAATTCCAGCTTTGGTTGCAACCTCTTCGGATGAAGATTTTATAAAAGGTATGCAGGCATTATGCGCACGGCTACAGGATGGACATACCGATGTTTTCTCGTTAAACAATCCTAAAAATCAAGAGGATTGGATCCGTCCTTTCCCAATGAAGACAAAGCGAATTGGAGACAGAGTGTTTGTGGTGGATGTATATAGCTCGGTTTTGCAAAAGTCGGGTATCATTCCAGGGTGTGAAATATTAGAAATAGATGATGAGAATGTGTTGGAGTATGCCGGAAAACATATTCAACCTTACCTGGCATCTTCCACTCCACAATGGACGAAGTATAGACCGTTTGCAGAATTTGAGTTGACTAAAGATAAAACATCTAAAGTCAGTAAAATCCTATTCAAAGATAAAAAGGGGAAAGAATTTGCAGTGGAACACGATCGTAGATTGCCATGGGATTTAGAAAAACGTAACCCCTCAACAGATTTAAAGATTCTAAAAGGGAACATAGGTTTGTTGACACTGGGCAGTTTTCAGGATTCAGATTTTGACAGTTCTTATTTTGACCAATTGTATAATAAAATATTGGATACCGATGCTTTGATTATAGATATTAGGGATAACGGAGGTGGCAATTCTTCACATGCTGATTATCTGATCAGTCATTTTTGCAATAATCCGATTCCTCAGGGAGCCTGGAGTTCTCCGATGTATATAGCGGCTCATGCTTCATGGAATTATCCACGGGAATTGTACACAAAAACGCCGGAACCAATTACCCCTGTCCGAGAAAAAGAAATTTATCAGAAGCCTGTAGTGTTATTAGTCAATGCTGCCACTTTTTCTTCTGCCGAGAACTTGTGTGTATCCTTCAGAGGGGCTAAAAGAGGGAAGATTATTGGTACTCCTACAGGTGGAAGTACAGGGAATCCGATCTTTATTGATTTGGGCGGTGGGATAGGATGCTGTATATGTACCAAGCATGAGCTGGATGCAGAAGGGAATGAATTTATCGGATCCGGTATACAACCGGATATTATAGTGGAAGAGGATGTTGATCAGTTCATGAAAAACAAAGACAATGTGATAGAAAAAGCCCTTGAAGTTTTAGAAATTGTTTAAATTTATTTGTCGAAGGAATTGAGAAGATTTGTCGAGCAGATTTTTGATATTTATGATGGAGTTATGGGGTTCCATAATGACTGAATAAATATCATAAAGATGCCGGCAAAGACCTCAATAACAAGACAAAATAAATTTTAAACAGTTTCTTAAGAAACGAGTGTAACAGATAATTTATGTAATGTTAAGGAATTTGTCTTCGTTCTGTCTCCGAAACTTCACGGGGAATTGATTTGGAATCTTTATGACGCCTTGTCGATAAATTTTAGTGACAGATGCGGTCATTTCTTAAGAATAATTCTTATCTTTGTCTTTCCATATAACCTATTTCATATCATTATCATCATGAAAAAATCAATCCTTATTAGCATCGTGGGTTCGTTGATGGCGGGTGGCGTTTTGACTGCATACGCCGACAAGACCCATGTGCTAAATTCTGAGAAAAACTCCCTTGTGCTTACTGTCGATGACAACGGGACAGCATTTTATCAGTATTTCGGACCTAAAATATCAGACTCTGATGTTGAGGGTATGCTGAATGTCAACTCCGGACTTTATGGTAACACCCTTCTGGCGTTCGGACTTGACTCATACGGAGAAAAGGCTTTGGCCGTGAAAATGCCCGACGGTAATATAAGTGTGGATCTACAATTAGTCGGCGAGGAAATGTCTTCAGATGATAAAGGGGATTTGCTCACACTTAAATATAAGGACAAAGTTTATCCTCTTGCACTTACCCAGTATTTCAGAAGATATAAAGACACTGAGATTTTCTCGACTTGGACAGATATCACTAATACCGGGAAGAAAGGTGATATCGAATTGCTTACATTTGCAAGTGCTGCCGTTCCACTTGCGAGAGGAGATAATTATCTCACACAGTTTCAAGGTTCATGGGGTAGTGAAACATTTGTTACTGAAGAGAAACTCCCTAACGGACAATCACTGATTTCAAACAAGGCAGGTTTGCGTAATGCATTTGGCAGTAATCCCGGTTTTATGATTTCCGCCAATGGGAAAGCCGGAGAGAACTCAGGTGAGGTATTTGCCGGAAACCTCGTTTGGAGCGGTCCTTTCAAGACAAGAATTGTAGCTTATCCCAACGATATCCAGGTTATCAGTGGAATTAATGAAGAGATCTCAAGCTACGATTTGACTCCGGGTGAGACTTTCACCACTCCTGAATTTATCATGACTTTTTCTAATGAAGGGAAAGGTGGGGCAAGCCGTGCGTTTCATAAATGGGGGCGTAAATATGGCATGACTCACGGTGATCGTATCCATGATATCCTTCTGAATAGTTGGGAAGGCGTATATATGGATGTTAACCAGGAAGTCATGGATGAGATGATGGGAGATATAGCTGCTCTCGGAGGAGAGTTGTTTGTGATGGATGATGGCTGGTTTGGCGACAAGTATCCGCGCAAACGCGATGAAAGCTCTCTCGGAGACTGGATGGTGAATAAAGAAAAGCTTCCTCAAGGCATCAAGGGACTCACTGAGGCTGCGAAGAAACATGGTGTGAAATTTGGCATCTGGATCGAGCCTGAAATGGCGAACACTGCAAGCGAGCTTTATGAGAAGCATCCTGACTGGATTCTTCAGCAACCCAACCGTCCGTTACAGCAGGGGCGTGGAGGCACACAGGTAGTGCTTGACCTTACAAATCCTAAGGTGCAGGATTTTGTGTTTGGAATTGTTGACAATCTTATGACGGAAAATCCTGAGATAGCCTACATTAAATGGGATTGCAATGCCGATATTATGAACTATGGTTCCACTTATCTGCCGAAAGATAAACAGAACGAACTCTTCATCCGCTACCATCAGTCGCTAAGAAAAGTGTTGGAGCGTATACGAGCCAAATATCCAGACCTTGCCATTCAGCTTTGCGCAAGTGGTGGAGGTCGTGCAGACTATGGTGTGCTTCCCTGGTTTGATGAATTCTGGACCAGCGACAATACCGACGCTTATCAGAGAGTGTTTATCCAATGGGGCGACAGCCATTTCTATCCGGCAATCGCTCAGGCATCTCATGTGAGTGCGAGTCCCAATCATCAGACGGGACGCGTAGTTCCTCTCAAATTCCGTTTTGATGTGGCGATGAGCGGACGTCTCGGAATGGAGATGCAGCCCAAAACTATGACGGATGCTGAAAAAGATTTCTCAAAGCGTGCGATTGCTGCTTACAAGGATATTCGTCCTCTTGTACAGTTCGGCGACCAATATCGTCTTGTTTCGCCATACGATAAGGGCGCTGTTGCAGCTTTGATGTATGCTGACGAGAAGAAAGATCAGGCAGTGGTCTTTGCATATCGTATGGATTATCTCCACAATCAGAGTGTCCCCGCAATCCGTCTTGAAGGAGTTGATGAAAATAAAACTTACCGCATTTCAGATCTCACTCCATCCGATGCGTCGAAGCCTTCCGATCTTGACGGCAAGGTGGTAAGCGGAAAAGTTCTGAAGAACGCAGGCTTGAACGTAAGCCGTTCTCTCGGTCGTCCATGGACAAGCCTTGTTCTCAAACTCACAGCCGAATAATCTGACAAATCTGAGAAAACGGGATGCGGATTCAAATCTGTATCCCGTTTTTTTATTCATTATATAGTTCGCCAGTTGACAGCGGTCGAATTATTAACTAAATCGCTGATTTGCCGATTAAATTTCGTAACTTTGCACTTGAAACTGAGACTCCAATGAACGAAATAGAAAACAACATTAACAATTCATAGTCTGATAAAGAGAATGAAATAATCCTTTATCAGCCTGCTTCTACCCTGTCATTGGATGTCAGAGTGGAGAATGAGACCGTATGGCTGACACAGGCGCAGATGACAGAGCTGTTCCAAACCACCAGAAACAACATTACTCTACATATTCGCAATATATTCAAGGAAGGAGAATTAGAGGAATCTTCAGTATGTAAGGAATCCTTACTAACTGCTGCCGACGGCAAACGATACAAGACCAGGTTCTATTCGCTTGATGTTATAATATCAGTCGGTTATCGGGTAAAATCAATCCGTGGCACCCAGTTCCCTATATGGGCCAATAAAATTCTGAAAGATTATCTGTTGCGCGGTTACAGCGTCAATCAGCGACTGTTATATATGGAGAGCCGCATTGACCGACGCTTGCTGGAACATGATAAAAGGCTCGATGATTTGACTGACAAAGTTGATTTCTTCATCCGCACATCCCTCCCTCCCAAAGAAGGAGTATTCTTCAACGGACAGATATTTGATGCGCATGAATTTATCTGCCGTCTTATCAAGAGTGCGAATAATAGGATTATTCTTATTGACAACTTTATTGATGAATCGGTATTAGTTCAGCTTGATAATCGTAATGCAGATGTGTCGGCTGTAATATACACAGGAGAGATAAGCCGCACATTCCGTCAAAGCGTCAACAGGCATAACCGTCAGTATGCGCCCATAGATGTAAGGAGTGCAGACAGAATCCATGACCGATTTCTGATTATTGACGATACACTTTATCATATAGGGGCATCCATTAAAGACCTTGGCAAGAAACTTTTTGCATTCTCTCAAATGGAAACTTCTCCTGTTGTAATCCTCGACAACATTTAATGTTACCTGTCTTTCGAGTGGTTGCCCGATGATGACATCGTAGAGAAGGAAAATATCATCTGCGTAAATCTTCACGACACATTTTCAATGTCGTAGGCAATTTTGTCCAGACCGACCTCCAGCTCAACTGGCGGAAGAGCATCTGCCAGCACCTTGGACTGAGTTATATGGCATATAACTCAAAATACAAAGAAGCGGAAGACAGCGAAAATCCTCGCACAGTCGCATTCCGGGAAAAGATAGAAGAGCTGATAGAGAACTTTGACGAACTCGCCAAAGCATCCTGACCACATATATGAAATGTAATCGGCAAGTCAATGAATTAACTCCGTAAAACGCTGACTTGCCGATTAATTTTCGAACTTTGCACTTGAAACTGAGACTCCAATGAACGAAATAGAAAACAACATTAACAATTCACAGTCTGATAAAGAGAATGAAATAATCCTTTATCAGCCTGATTCTACCCTGTCATTGGATGTCAGAGTGGAGAAAGATACCGTATGGCTGAATCGAAATCAGATTGCATTATTGTTTGATAGGGATGTAAAAACTATCGGTAAGCATATCAACAATGCTCTTAAAGAGGAGCTGGATGGTATTTCAACTATCGCAAATTTTGCGACAGTTCAAATTGAGGGAAGCCGCATGGTAACTCGCAACATAGAATATTACAACCTTGATGTCATACTTTCTGTTGGATATCGTGTAAAATCAAAACGTGGCATTCAATTCAGACAATGGGCAAACAAGATATTGAAAGAATACCTTTTGAGAGGCTATAGCGTCAACCAGAGGCTTTTGTATATGGAAAGCCGTATTGACCATCGCCTTTCGGAACATGATCAACAGATAAGAGAGCTTTCCGGTAAGGTTGACTTCTTCCTTAAAACATCGTTGCCGCCACGAGAGGGTGTCCTTTTTGATGGACAAATATTCGATGCATACGTTTTTGTCTGTGACCTCATAAGACGCGCCTGCAAACGAATTATTCTTATTGACAATTATATTGATGAAACAGTCTTGACATTGCTGAATAAGCGCAACAGAGGTGTACTCGCCACAATATATACTAAAAGAATTGATAACAATTTACAGCTGGATATAGAACGACATAACGACCAATACGCGCCAATAAATGTACGTACGGCACCTAATATCCATGACCGATTCCTGATTGTTGATGATACACTTTATCATATAGGAGCTTCCATTAAAGACCTTGGAAAGAAACTGTTCGCATTTTCACAAATGGAAACTTCGCCTGCTGTAATCCTCGACAACATTTAAGGTCGCAAATTGCGATAAGACCCAGGTTTTGTGATTTTTGTTTTAATACTTTGGAATAGTCTGTTTTTATATTAAGTTTAAGAGTGGCAGTGATCCTTTACTTCAATGAGAAATTAACTATGAATTATCTTCATTAAATAACTCTGATTCTGCATCCCCTGAGATTTTGAGAGATCTAAAGAATCGGCTTCCTATGCCAAATGGATGTCCTATCTTAGGTGGAAAATCTATCCGTACACCTTTGGCAAGGGCTTTTTTATAAGACTCATTAAATGCCTTTCTATCTCTCTTATAAAAGTAAGGTTGAAAAATAATTGTAATAATCGCATATAGTGTTATACAGCATGTAGATATAATTAAAGCCAATGGAGATAATAAAATGATAATCAGAATTAAATATATTTTCCCTTTCGTGATATTTCCATAATAGTTTTGCTCATTATTGTTAGTAATCCACATCCGATTTTAGGCAGAGACTCATATTGGCGTCATTGAAAATCGGAATAAAGAGAATTGTAAAGATCAGATAGAATATTTTTGTTTATTTATACCTGTTGAGGAAATCCAAAAGTTCCGGCGACAAATATCCTGGTACACCAGATTTAGTAATGTTCCCGACTCTATCGATCATAAGGTATGTAGGGAATCCATTGACACTGAGACTCTTCGTGATTAGATCATCCATTTCTGCATCGGCTATGAATATTTGAACCGTGTTTGATATTGTTGGTGCGATATTGAGCCATGCTTCTTTGTCAGATCTAAGCCAGATTATGACAAACTTAATGTCAGAATCTTTATAATACTTTCTAAGCGATTCGCTTCTTTTCAGCCCCTCACGGCATGGACCACACCATGTTGCGCTTATGTCAAGATATACGGGATGTCCCTGATATTCATTTAAAAGCCACTTCAAAGGATTCTCATCACTGATCTCTTTGATTTCTCCGTCAATATAGACAATGCTACTGCCCTGTTTTATGTCATCAATTGTAACTTCTTTAAAGGGGGTATCTTGCGTGTAAAGCCGGTCGTAATACCTCTGATTATAGAATGCAGACCTGTCAGGAATAGGGGAGTCCTCATCGCAGACATACATGATGTCTCTGACAATTCCTTTCGGTGCACTGTCACGGACTTCCGGAAAATGATTCATTATAGTATTGATATGATAAGGAAATATCATTACCTTTGTGTTGTCTTCATTGAAGATGTCAAAAATAGGGTTTAGAAGAAACGCACGCTTTTCATTACTATTCCGTCCTTTATATTCGATTGCCCTATTGGCCAAAGAATAGACGTTATCTGCATACAGCATAGAAATCACTTCTTCACATAGGTGATGTTTTCTTGCATAACTGTCGATGCTATCTCTTCCCTCTTTTACATATTTCGTAAATATTGGCATATATTTCTCAAGAGCTACAGTGTCGGGAGGTAGATTCACTGAATATAAAAATGAAGTGATATGCTTAAAGGCGGGATCATATTGCTGATTAATTTTCGCATGATCTCCCGAGAATGTGACAGTAAGGGGAGAGGTGGAGGGATCTATATCCATATATATTGAATCTCCCGGAGCAGCAAAGACATTTATGAAGTTCTGTCTGTTATAGTTTACAGTAAATGAGTGAGGGAAAGAAAAAGGTATCTTCCTACAGAAAGAATCATTGCTATCAAGCTCACAGATATCTCTCACACTTTTATCTGATATATCGCATTCATTTATAATTAAAGTGCGTGGCATCCCTTCCGCAATATTGTGGAAACGTCCGGAAACTATTATCGAGTCTGCTTTTGTCCGTACGGCAGATGACCAATTGGATTTACTTGACTGACCGAAGGTGGTCATGCATATAAAAAGCAAAATTGTCAAAAGAGGCAAGATTTTAGTTTTCATGATGACTTAAGATTTTTTTTGGAAATTTATTCTCATTTATTTACGTTGGCACCTTACAATGGGTCAGCAAAAAAGTAAAACGGGTTTAAAATAAAAAAACTCACTGAATTCTCAGTGAGTTTTGAGCGGAGAGGGAGGGATTCGAACCCCCGGAGGTGTTACCCTCAACGGTTTTCAAGACCGCCGCAATCGACCACTCTGCCACCTCTCCATACATTTGATCAGCTTGGCTTCGCACCTTTACCTCTCATTTGCGAGTGCAAAGTTATAAACTTTTTTTATTCCTTGCAAATATTTTGCCGAAAATTCTTAAAATTTTTATTGAAAATTTTTACTGATCCCGTGTTTCGTGTTGAACAACAGTGAAATAATGGTTGTGTAATAAAAATATCCGGCCGTAGGAATAGCATTTGTAAGGATATTGATTAAGCCGTCCAATTTCAAACAGTTTATTTCAACTTTAGATAAGATTTGAATCTGTCTACTGATGTGTTGATGATGAGGTCATCCGGAAATTCAGTTTCCTGGAGTAGCGGGGGAAGAAATTCGTAGTTTGCTATGTCGAATGAAATATGGGCATCGCTTCCAAGAATTACCGGTACGTCATACTTTTTGCAAAGACGGAGAATTTCAAGATTGTTTTCGCGGGCCGAATCCTTGTGACGTATCGGCTTCAATGAACTGTTGTTTATTTCGAGTAAAGTATGATTTTCTTTGGCTGCGATAACAATGGGTTCAAATTCTAATTCAGCTGTGCCATCTCCCGGATGGCTTATAATATTGATAAATGGGTTTCCGATTGCATTTATCATTCCGGCTGTGTTTTCATCTTTCGTACCCGAAGTATAACAAAGAGAATGTATGCCGGCAATACGCAGATCAAGGGTTGCCATAATCTTGTCGTCCATATCAAGAGTGCCCTTGCTGTCAAGAATATTAACTTCTGCACCGAGCATAAGATCGATTCCATACATGTTGCGTGGCACCACATGGAGGTTCCTGAAATAAATCAGTTCACATGTGCCGGGTATTCCCGGAGCATGTTCTGTAATACCAAGCAATTTTAGTCCTTTTTCTGAGGCTGTTTTTGCCATTTCCTGTAGTGAACTGTAAGCATGTCCGCTGGCGACAGTATGTGTATGTACGTCAAGTTCTATTTTGCTAAAATCCATAATCGAGTAATTTACAATGCAAAGTTAGTAAACAATTTTTTGAAGTAAAAACATAAGAACACAAAGTTTCAGTATAAGAAACGGCGGGAGGTGAACCATTATAATTTTGTGGTAAAAAACATGGCAGATTTTGAAAAAATGATACCGTTTATACTGCATTTTGCTGCAGGTGTGTATGGAGAAAACGGAAAGCAACTGGAGTTGCCTCTGGATGAACAATTCCTTCTTGCCAAGAGAACAGGATGGAGCGATGACAAAGATGATCCGGGAGGGGCGACCATGATTGATGTCACCTTGTCGACATACACTCATTTCAGAATTACAAAAGGTTTGAAAGATCCTACGAAGAAAGATCTCCGGAATATAAGTTTTGAGGAATGGAAAGAGATTTTAAAGACCATGTATTGGGACAAGTGGCAAGGAGATTGCATAGAAAGCCAGGGATTAGCCAATCTGTTGGTCGATTGGATATGGGCGAGCGGTTATGGGGCGATCAAGAAAGCTCAGAATATTATCGGAGTGAAAAATGATGGTGTAGTGGGCGGCAGGACGTTGGCGGCAATAAACAAAGCCGATTCCCTTGGATTATTTAAAAGGATGTTCGAGGCAAGGGTGGAATATTACAGGCAGTGTCGTGCCGCATGGAAATATCTCAATGGATGGTTGCGGCGCCTGAATGCCATCCAGCCGGACGGGACATTTCTGATTTATGGCAGAATAATAGATACAAAAAAGTCTGACTCAATGAGTCAGACTTTTCAGTCGGGGTGAAAGGATTCGAACCTTCGACCCCCTGCTCCCAAAGCAGGTGCGCTAACCGGACTGCGCTACGCCCCGATAACCTTTCGGTTTTCTGACTGCAAAGTTAATAATTTATTTTCATATATCAACAAAATGAGAAGAAAATTTAATTGAGTTGTTAAATTAATATTGCAAATTGTTGATAATCATTATTGTGAAAATGGCTATTTCCCCTTTGCTCGTTGTTCAGCCTGGGCGGCACGGATTATATGAGATGGAAGATGATACTCGTCAGCAAGAATCCTAAATGCATTTTCAGGATCTTTCTCAAATATTTTTACTACAAGATTATATTCTTCTTCAGTGAGTAGACGACGGAAATCATACATCTTTCCTTCGTCCGCCCATTGCACAAGGTGAGAATAAATTGTCGAAACAGTGACACCCTTTAGCTCAGCGATCTTTTCAGGATTCATTCCGGAATTGAAAAGTATAAGGGTTTCTTTCTGGCTTGTTCCTATAGGCATTGACCGTTTCAAGCCTTCAAATTTGCGTATTTCCGCTATAAAATCTTTACCATATTTTGCCAGTTTCACTTCTCCTACACCCGAGATACGTGAAAAAGCCTCTATGTCTACAGGCCGTTTATCCACCATTTCTTTGAGCGTAGCGTCAGAGAACACCATATAGGCGGCAACATTTTGACTGTCGGAGATCTTTTTCCTTAGTTTCTTAAGTATCTCCAGAAGTTGTTCATCAGGCGAGAGTGTTACAACCGGTTCGGGATCACGTTTTTTATTTGTCGCACCGAACACAGGCTTTTCGAAAGTTGAAAGCTGGATACGTTCAAGCCCTTTCACCACTCTCATTCCGTAAGGGGTGGGGCGCAAGTGGAAATTATCCTCATACGCCACTTCCAGAAGTCCGAGTTGAATCATCTGGAGAATGTAGCTGTGCCATTCCAAAGGAGTGAGATCTCTCCCTGCTCCATACGTTTTCAACTGGTGATACCCTTTTGAAATGATGTCCGCACGTGTTGAGGCTCTGAGTATATCAACTATGGTATTAATCGATTCTCCTGAATTTACCCGTATAACAGCGCTTAATGCCTTTTGTGCAGTGATGGTTCCATCGAATTTTTGTCGGGGGCTGCGGCAATTGTCGCAATTGCCGCAGTCATGGGTGGTCTCTTCACTGAAATAGCTCAAGAGAATACGCCTGCGGCATACGGTAGCCTCCGCAAATTTTTGCATGAAATCAAGTTTCTCGCTATTGATCTCTTTCTGTCCGGAGGCATCCACAAAATTCCGGCGCATGATTATGTCGCCGAAATTGTAGAACATGATAGCTTCAGCGGGGAGTCCGTCTCTGCCTGCCCTGCCGATCTCCTGATAGTAACTTTCGATATTCCCGGGGATGTTGTTGTGCACCACCCACCGGATATTACTTTTGTCAATACCCATTCCAAAAGCTATAGTGGCACATACAACCTGGGCATCACCATTGACAAACGCTTTCTGTGCCTCTTCCCTCTGTTGGGGAGACAATCCCGCATGATAGCATACAGACCGATACCCCATGTCAGACAATGCCTCATGCATTGCTTCTGTCTTTTTCCTGCTTAGGCAGTAGACGATGCCTGAATCCAGATGATATTTGTTGATCAGTCCCGCTATAATCTTGAGACGTTGTTTCTTGCCGGGGTCATTCATTACCCTGAGGGAAATATTCGGACGGTCGAAAGACCCTATCCAACAATATGGATTGTCAAGCCCAAGCGCTGTGGCGATGTCGTTGCGTGTGAGGCGATCTGCAGTGGCGGTGAGTGCCATGACCGGGACATCGCTGAATTTTTCTTTTATGCATCTGAGGGATGTATACACCGGACGGAAATCATGACCCCATTGTGAAATGCAATGCGCTTCATCTATTGCCACTAAAGAAATCTTAATTCTCGAAGCAATGAGTTCAATATCGGAAATCAACCGTTCGGGGGAAATATATATCAGTTTTATTTCTCCTTGGGAAGCCTTATAAAAATTATCTTGGTTGACGTATTCATCCTGATTGGAATGAATTGCCACTGCAGGAATCCCGTTTGCACGCAACGCAAGAACCTGATCATTCATCAATGCTATCAAAGGGGAAATGATGATGGCGCAACCGGGAAGCATCAATGCAGGAACTTGGTAGCAAATAGATTTCCCGCCCCCTGTGGGCATAAGCACTAAAGAGTCTTTGCCCGAAAGGGTTGCATTTATTATTTCTTCCTGACCTTTACGGAAAGAGGAATATCCGTAATACTTTTTAAGTATTGTCTGAGGAGATGTCATGAGTTCGTTTGTAAATAGTTTCCGCAATCAGCCAATCTTCCGGAGTGTCGAGATCCGCAGACCGTGATGACGGCATAGGAAAAGGAATGATTTTGGTAAAGGCGCCCATCGGGGATTTCTTTAGGGCATCCACGGTCATCACATATACAGCGCCGTTATATTCCCAGACTTTCGGAGCGTCCTGGCGTCGGGTGTATTTCCCTTCACCTTTTGAAATATGAAGAAATCCGTCACGATCGGTTTCAAAAGCATTATAGTAAGGGTTGGTGTGTGCTTCACATACACTGACCACCATATCTATTTCAGGATTCCAGAGGTCTGCCGCACCTCGGATGTCTTCAATCGTCCTGAGTGGGGAAGTGGGTTGAAGAAGTATCACTCTTGAGAAATGTTTACCCCTCTCTTCAAACTCACGCAGGGCATGCATAATTACAGAATAAGAGGAGGCGGTATCGCTTGCCAGATCATCCGGGCGGAAGAAGGGTATAGATATTCCGCAAGATTCAGCCGCTTTTTTTATTTCCTCGGAATCTGTAGATACAAAAATTTCATCGTCGGGCATTGCACATGCGATCGCCTGCTCCGTCGCCCTGCAGACGAGTGGCTTGCCACAAAATGGCTTCACATTTTTTCCGGGAATCCCTTTACTCCCTCCTCGTGCCGGAATGATCCAAAGTGTATCATTTTTTTTCATAGAAGATAGCCTCTTTGAAATATCTTGCCATCAGAGTTCCTGACGCCCAATCGTTGCAAGGGGATAGTTCGACGCCAAGAGCCTCATTTATGATATAGTCTGTGATAGGGGCGCCGGCATAAATAGAGCAAATCACACCACCTCCCAATCGTGGATTGACCTCCATAAGCAAATAGCGGTCAGCGTCGATGTCGTGGAGGAACTGCAGGTTCACAGGTCCGCGCAGTGCGAATTTCTCAATAACCTCCTTGCTGAGTTTTTCAAGGATCTCATTCCTGCAAGTGCGGGTGCGGGTGGATTCTCCACCCATTATCTCGATTCGTTCACGTGGCACAGAAGTGAGAATTTCCCCTTTCCGGCTTATGTAGCAGTCTACGGTATATTCTTTACAATTGGAAATATATTCTTGAACAAGATAATTCTGAAGATCTTGCAGATGCATGAAATCCTCCATATTGTTGAAAATATGTATTCCTCTGGAAGACCCTCCTTTACGAGGCTTGGCAATAGCCGGCATCTGCGCTGAGAGCACACTGTAAGTGCGGGGAATGGGGAGTCCTGCCTCCTTGAATACTTTTGCCGCCTCAACTTTATCAAAAAGTTTGCTTGCTGTGTCAAAATCAGTGACCGGCACAAAAACACCCGGCATCTTGTCTTTGCATATTGAAGCTATTTCGATAGCCCCGTTTACGAACGGGAGAATGATATTCACCTCATATTCTTTCACTACGCGCTCAATGTCATCGACGACGCCGGCGTCGTTCCAACGAAGACCTTTGATGACCTTTCCTACAGTGGAAATAGGCACCTCTTCCGAGAGATCGTAGCTCACGATATTGACTTTGTAGCCAATGCGGTTACCGCTTCTAATGAGAAGTTCTGCAAGAGACACACGACGCGCGCCTCCGAGCAGTAAGACCGTGAGTTGTTGATTTTTCATCTGTTATAGATATTGGGTTTGTAGTTTTTCAGATTATTGTCGCTGCATATCCAGCTGATTGTCCGTTTAAGTCCTTCTTCAAGCGACACCTCCGGCTCCCATCCGGTTAGCTCTTTTATTTTTTTGTTTGAACCAAGCAACCGGAACACCTCACTTCCTGAAGGACGCAGCCTTTCAGGGTCTACCACCCATCTGACATCTGCATCCATAAGCCTTGAAATTGTCTTGAGGGTTGTCTCCATGCTGACCTCTCGCTGTGTTGCAATGTTGATCTCTTCTCCGGCGGCATCATTGCATCTTGCTATCGCAATAAAGCCTCGGCAAGTGTCTTCCACATAATTGAAATCGCGTGTGGGGGAAAGATCCCCTACCTTGATTTCCCTGATGCCGGTTGCTATCTGGGTGATGATTGTGGGGATTATGGCGCGTGCGCTCTGCCGGGGGCCGTAAGTGTTGAACGGACGCACAATAGAGACATTAAGTCCGAATGCGTTGTGAAAACTCAGGGCTATTGCGTCGGCACTTATCTTGGTTGCTGAATATGGGCTTTGCGGTTGTTTGGGGTGATGTTCGTCGATCGGCACGTATTGGGCTGTGCCATATACTTCGGAAGTTGACGTGACAAGCAAACGAGGGATGCCGGCATCCTTTGCCGCCTGACAAATGTTTAGGGTCCCTTTCACGTTGGTGTCTACATAGCTGTCGGGAGCTATATAGCTGTATGGGATGGCAATGAGGGCGGCAAGATGAAACACTGTGTCTGCTCCTTCAACGAGAGTGCGGCAAAAATTCGGGTCGCGTATATCTCCCGTGACTACCTTCAATCGAGGATTGTTGATACCTTCGAGCCATCCCCAATTGTTGAATGAGTTGTATTGCGCAAGAGCTGTGACATTACATCCTTCTTTCAAAAGGGCTTCCGTGAGGTGACTGCCTATGAATCCGTCAGCTCCGGTCACTACTACATTTTCCATTTACAATGAGTTTATTAAAGGAGAGAAAACGTGATGGTCCAATTTATGAGAGATGCGGCGAATCGGTGGTCAGTTCATCTGAACCGCTATCCATGAAAGACTGGATGTGGCGTCGCTTCTTTTCCTCAAAAATTTCTGAAATCTTGAAAAAGATGCCGGTTTCCTCCACGTCTCCAAATTCATGATTTATTGCAGTGCCAAACACTTTCATTGTCGGCGACAACGACATGTATGCGTTCACTAAGGGAGGGATGTTCTGTCCGTGGGCGCGGATGGCATGATTCAGGATCTTATAATCCTCTTTAAACGATCCACCTGTGAAAATGCTTTGCACTTCGTCAGATTTTGCATTGCTTGGAAGCTCATCAATAGGCCATACCAGTTTCTCAGGATCGTGAAAATACTTGTGAAGGAATCCAAGAAGCATGTCCCTGCATTCCGTGCCGTATGATGGATACATCGTGACTTTCCCGAAAAGATATTTAATCTGAGGGTATATCACAGTCAAAGCACCCAGTCCGTCCCATAGGTTGTCAAGCACATATAGTGCCTTGGAATGGGATTTAGTGCTTTGATAGGATGTTGCCACGAAAGATCGTCCGAGTTCGAGCGTGTTGGGCAATAATTCTTCAAGGAATTGGTTTGAAAAACCAAACATGTGAGATGTGGCTATGTTTGGCACTCCATTCTTAAATCTAATGTTTTCTCCAAGAATAAAACGGTATCCCCCGACAATTTCCCTGTCGTGAGGGTCCCACACCACCAATTGCTGGCATGGAGTTTCCATTGTGTCGAACTCATCTATGTCGCATTCAAGTCCGGTGCCGCCTCCGGCATCACGGAAGGCGATTTCGCGCAATCTTCCTATTTCTTTCATCACGGAAGGCGCATTGAATGCGTCGACCACATATACTTCGTTGCCGCCTTTATTTGCATGGCGCAAAAGTTTATCATGAGTCAGTTCGCTCATGATCAGTTCTCTGTCGACGGGGTCAATAATCTTTTCCATTGATAGATATGCCCGGAAGCAGTTGTTTAAATTCCGGGTGGGGGTTGTTTCTGCAAAATTAGTAAAAAATAGTCACTGAGCAAAATTATAACGCTTCGATGGCTTTATGCGTTTTTAAATACAGAAAAAAAGGTGGAATGTTATGGAAATTGTTTATTTTTGCAGAAGAAAGCCATAAATTTTAAATCAGGCTTAAACTAAATCTTAAGTAAAAATGTCTAAAATGATAATAATTTCATCGAATATGAAAATAAGAAAGATATTGTCATTAATAATTGTGGTGGCTGCTGTCTCGATTGCCGGGACAGTTGCCGCAATTGCAGGCGACAATAAGAAAGCGTCTGCCAAGTTTGAGAATCTCTCTCATGATTTCGGTATGATTAAAGAAGACGGGGGGCCTGTCAGCTGTGAGTTCCCATTTGTGAATGAAGGCGGGGCAAATCTTATCATATATGAGGCAAAGGCTGAATGTGGCTGTACAAAACCTGAGTATCCGAAAGCACCCGTGGCGCCGGGAAAATCAGGAGTTATAAAAGTGACATATAACCCCATAGGCAGACCCGGAGGGTTTACGAAAGTGGTCACTATAAAGACTAACGGGAATCCTTCCAAAATCAGTCTTAAGATAAGGGGGACGGTTGCTCCTAAGTCTAAATAATTATCGTAGGGGAGTATGAAAAATCCGGTTGTTTTGCTGACATGCCTATTGGCGTCTGTGACGCCTGTTTTCACATCTGCAGATGTGAAATGGCTTTCAACGGAATATTATTTCGGTGCTTTCAAAGAAGCCGAGGGTCCTAAAATGGGTAGTGTAAGATTTGTAAATACCGGTAAGGAGCCTACCTTTATCAGAAATGTGCGTCCGAGTTGCGGCTGTACGGGGGTGGAATACACTGAAGATATGATTCAGCCGGGAGATACGGCGACAGTAGGATTTACATATAACCCTGCCGGTCGTCCCGGTCCCTTTGACAAGACTGTGAAGGTGTATATCGGTTCAGATAATCAATTGGAAGTGATCCGTATAACCGGTACTGTGATAGGTTCGCCAGAGACTCTTGAGGTCAATTACCCTCATGAAGTCGGGCCTTTACGGTTCGAATCATTTTTGGTTCCAATGGGTGAAGTGAAGAAAGGAGGTTCCCGCCACGCTTTTGTGAATGTTTATAATCAGGGATCGGATACTATCCGACCGGTATGGACTGATAAGGAATCTGCGATAGAGACTAATTTTACCCCTAAGGCGCTTGCTCCCGGTGAAATTGGAACTTTCGGGTTCTATCTCAACACTTCAAAGGAAAAGAGAATGGGTCCTGTGGAATATGTCGTTTCTGTCAGACCTGACAACCGCTCTCCACAAAAAGCTGAACATGAAATAAAAATTACATCGTCGATAGTGCCGGACAGTCAGTCTTTAAGTGTTGAGGATATTGAAAACAGTCCAAGGGCGTATCTTGATCCCGAGTTTATAGATTTGGGCGAATCTTTGTCTGAGGAGGCGATCCCTTTTGAATTCGGTATTCTCAACGACGGTAAGGCAAAACTTGAAGTAAACAGGGTATACTCCAACAATGAGGGTGTGGAATTGAATACATTTTCAAGAAGTGTAAAAGGGAAGGATAAAGGGAAAGTTCAAGGTAAGCTTGACACGCATAAATTGCCTCCGGGTCCGTTTAGGATACGTGTGGAGGTCATTACGAATGACCCTCTTCACCCGGTAAGGACAGCCAATCTTGTAGGAATAATAAAAAAATGATAACAACCTTAGATTAAACCATAATATGGAACATCCTGAAAACCATGAAGATTATAAAGGACTCCAGGTGAATTCCGGAGTCGGGTCTCAGCCGATCACCAATCCTTATCGAAACTTTCGTAAAATAAAGAGACCCCAATTGAGTGTCAACGATTATGTCGAGGGCATTCTAAAAGGAGATGTCAGCATTTTAGGAAGAGCTGTGACTCTTGTGGAGAGTCTTGCGGAAGCTCATCAGGCTATCGCCCAGGAAGTGATAGAGAAATGTCTGCCTTATTCCGGCAACTCTAAGCGCATAGGTATAACAGGAGTGCCCGGTGCCGGGAAATCCACATCAATAGATGTGTTTGGTCTTCATGTGTTGCGCAAAGGAGGGAAGCTTGCTGTGCTTGCCATAGATCCAAGCAGTGAGCGCACTCAAGGAAGTATCCTTGGCGACAAGACAAGGATGGAGAAGCTTAGTCAGCAGAAGGATGCATTTATACGCCCTTCTCCGTCGGCAGGCTCTCTTGGCGGAGTTGCAAGAAAGACGAGGGAGACGATAGTGCTTTGTGAAGCTGCCGGATACGACAATATTTTTGTTGAGACGGTCGGGGTGGGGCAGAGTGAGACTGCGGTTCATTCCATGGTGGATTTTTTTCTCCTGATCCAACTTGCCGGCACAGGCGATGAGCTCCAGGGCATAAAGAGGGGTATCATGGAGATGGCAGACGGCATTGTGATCAATAAATGTGACGGAGACAATGTCGAACGGGCAAAACTTGCGGCATCGCAATTCCGCAACGCGTTGTTCCTTTTTCCTCCGACACCAAGCAAATGGAAACCAGAGGTCCTGACATATAGCGGGTATTATGAGCTTGGAATAGACCTTGTCTGGGACATGATCGACCGATATTTTGATTATGTAAAAAAGACAGGCTATTTTGAACGAAAAAGAAATGAACAGGCAAAATACTGGATGATCGAGACTATCGACGAACAATTGCGTAATCATTTCTATAACATGCCTGAGGTCAAAGCGTTGCTCGAACAAAAAGAGATGAGGGTTCTTAATAATGAGCAGTCTTCGTTTACTGCCGCCAAAGATGTGCTTGATTGTTATTTCCGCAATCTTAGGGGAGAATGTCAATAAATCCATAAAAATTTGCTAACTTTACACCGTGATTTCACGTTATTACGTGAAGGAGAGGAGAGACAATGGAGTTGTTCCGAAGGATTCTCCTCTCTAAATCCCGGACAATTATGGCAAACAGATTAGTAGAGATAGTAACCACGCAGGCACAACATTATGGTGACCGCGAGGCATATCGTTTTTGCTGGCGCAAAGACGGTGAATGGCAGTCTACGTCATGGAACGATTTCAAACTGCAGGTTGAAATCGCGGGCAAGGCTCTTGCGAGATTAGGATTGATAGAGAAAGACACTATAGCAATCTGTTCTCCAAACTCTCCTCAGATTCTTATTACAGAACTCGGTGGATTCCGTAATCGTCTTGCCGCAATCCCTATTTACTCCAGCTCTTCTCAAGATCAGTATGATTTCATTGTCAGCAATGGCGGTGCGAAAGTATTGTTCGTAGGAGATTCCCACCAATATCCTCTTGCCTACAACTATTGGAAAAAATATCCTGAATCTATAAGTCGGATAGTTGTCTTTAAAAATGATGAGCTTGAGCTCATGGAAGATGACAATATCACAATTTTTTGGGATGATTTCGTACGCCTTGGCATGGAAGCTTCTGAAGATGTTGCGAAAGAGGTTGAGGCAAGAATATCCAGGGGATTGCCGGAAGACATGGCGACTCTGATCTATACTTCCGGCACAACAGGTGAGCCCAAAGGGGTCGTGATAACCCATTCAAACTATGATGCCGCTATCGAAACCCATATCAGATTGCTCACGGAAGTTACTGATTCTGACTTGTCGATGGCATTTCTCCCTATGAGCCATATTCTTGAAAAAGCGTGGTGTTATTATTGCATCACCCGGGGAATCGCTATCGCCGTGAACTATGACCCGCGATTGATTCAAGACACTATTCATAGCGTACATCCCAATATTATGTGTTGCGTCCCGCGATTCTGGGAAAAGGTGTATGCCGGGGTTAAGGAGAAAATCGCCGGAATGAGTAAGATTCAGCGCATAATGGTAAACAGGGCGGTAAGATGTGGCAAAAAAAGAAATCTCGATTATGTCAGGCTTGGTAAAAAGGCGCCGTTGCTGCTTGAAAAAGAATACAGATTTTGGAATAAGAATATTTTCCAGAAACTGAAAAATGCTATAGGTATCCCGAATCCGAACATGTTCCCCACAGCCGGGGCGCCGTTGAGTGATAAAATTGTGGAATTTTTGCGCTCGGTAGGTATAGAAGTGGTGATAGGATATGGACTCAGCGAGACTACAGCCACGGTCAGTTTCTACCCGCCTGTCGGGTATGAGATAGGCACAGTCGGGCTCCCTTTGCCGGGACTGGATGTGAAAATTGATAAAAATGGGGAAATACTTGTGAAAGGGGATACCGTCACTCCGGGTTATTATAAAAATCCTGTTGCAAACGAACAAGCATTTACGGATGATGGCTATTTCCGTACAGGGGATGCCGGCTATTTCACCCGTGGCGGGGCTTTGGTGTTGACAGAGAGAGTCAAGGACCTCTTCAAGACATCTAATGGAAAATATATCGCCCCGCAGATGTTGGAAAGCCGTCTTGCAGAAAACAAATATATCGATGAGGTGGCGGTTATAGGCGACCAACGCAAATTTGTGTCCGCCCTTATAGTCCCCAATCTCTCTCAATTGCGTAGATGGGCGGATGAGAAAGGGATAGATTATTCCGACACTGTCAAATTTGTGGCAGATCCGAAAGTGGTGGAGTTTGTCATGGGGCAGATCAATCAGGTGCAGCAGGGGGTGGCTGAGTATGAGAAAATAAAGCGCATCACTCTTCTTCCGAATCATTTCTCGATTATGAACGGAGAAGTCACCAACACAATGAAGGTGAGGCGTCCGATCGTGGCAAAACGCTATGCCAAGGAGATAGAGGCTATGTATTCTTATTGATTAGCGGATGCCGGATAGGTGTGATATTAGAGACAGAAAAATAAGAACAGACTGAATATGATAACACAAGAACAACTTAAGGAAGCGGCTGAAAGGCAGGTCGCACTAAAAAGATATCTTGACATAGACAGCAAAAAGATAGAGGTGGAGGAGGAAGAACTTCGCACTCATGTGGCTGATTTCTGGGAGGATAGGGAAAAAGCAGAGGCTCAGATGAAAAAAATTAAGGAGCTTCATTTCTGGATTGACTCCTACACGGAGTTGGAGAAACAGGTTGAGGAGCTTCAGCTTGCATTTGATTTTGTGAAAGAGGAACTCGTCACTGAAGAGGAGGTGGATGCCCAATATGCCAAGGTTATAGAAACCTTGGAGAAACTCGAGCTCCGAAACATGCTCCGCAGGGAAGAAGACAAACTCGGCGTGGTCTTGAAGATCAACTCCGGCGCGGGAGGTACGGAGAGCCAGGATTGGGCTCAGATGCTGATGCGTCTTTATCTGCGCTATGCGGAGAAACATGGCTACAAGACCTCCATCGCGCAGCTTCTTGAAGGGGATGACGCCGGTATTAAATCTGTCACTATCAATATTGAGGGGGACTATGCATATGGTTTTCTGAAGAGCGAGAATGGAGTACACCGTCTTGTGAGGGTCAGTCCATATAACGCACAGGGGAAACGGATGACATCTTTTGCCTCCGTGTTTGTGACACCTCTTGTCGATGACACCATTGAGATCAATGTTGAGACCGCAAGAGTCTCCTGGGATACGTTCCGTTCAGGAGGAGCAGGCGGTCAGAACGTCAACAAGGTGGAATCCGGCGTGCGCCTCCGCTATCAGTATAAGGATCCTTACACCGGAGAGGAAGAGGAAATCCTCATTGAGAATACTGAGACCCGTGACCAGCCTAAAAACAAGGAAAACGCGATGCGCCAGTTGAAGTCTATACTTTATGAAAAGGAGCTTAACCACCGCATGGAGGAACAGGCGAAAATCGAGGCAGGTAAAAAGAAGATCGAATGGGGCAGCCAGATACGCAGCTATGTATTTGACGACCGCCGTGTGAAGGATCATCGCACCAACTATCAGACCTCCGACGTCAACGGGGTCATGGACGGTGACATAGATGCGTTTATCAAAGCCTATCTGATGGAATTTGCAGAAGGTGCGGAATAATTTTCGGCAAGTTTCTTTTCTAATCAAAATAAAATAGCGTGATGATTGATCAATCATCACGCTATTTTATTTTGATTAGAAAACTTATCTATCATTATTTGCGTTCCTTTATCAGTCCATGCCGGTAAGCATACAGAAGCTCGCGGAGCTCTTGTATCTGCCCTGTCAGTTCCTTTCCTCTGTCGGTGTCCCTCACTCTTACCCTGTGGGAACTGAGTTCTACAAGACGGTTTGTTGAAATGATGTCTGTGCCTTTTTTGACAGCTTCATCGGCGGAAGTGAACGGTTCATGTTGCACAAGTTCAAAGCCGCGGCTGTGATAGACGAGCGTGTATCCGGCTATCCCTGTCGTGGAGTGATATGCCTTTGAGAAACCTCCGTCGATCACCATCAGCTTGCCGTTTGCTTTGACAGGATTTTCACCTTCACCGGCACGTGCCCGTTGATTATATGGCGATGTTCTCCCGTCACTCCAAAAGCGTTGAGGATCATGTCGCACACCTTCTCGTCGGAACGCAGATGATAGTAATGACCCTTCTCTTCGTGATGGGTCTTTTTGTCGGCTATCAGATACCGTTCGAAAGTTGCCATTTTTGATTTGTCGAAAAGAGGAGAGTCGGGACCGCACCACGCATAAAGATAGTAATCGCATGCATTGCGCCTTTCTTCTTCTGTGGCGTCAGTATTGTATGCCGATCTTAACATCATCTCGGTCTGCATGAGTAGTTCCCGTCCGCTGTAGGAGACTCCGTTGACTTCCACCTCTTTTAATGAACCGTCTGCATTCAGAGGGATAGAGGCATGAAACAGTAGGTTGGAATTGCATACGGTATATAGGCTTCCATGTGAAAAAAACACACTGATATGCCGCTTTAGTTTATCGCTAACGGAGAATGAATGCAACAGTTTTTCCATAAGTTGCTTTTCCTCGCGTGTGAGTTTATAGGGGTCTTTGGGATCTATTGTAGGGAAATAGGTGTCGAGCAGCGGATAATTGACATTGTCGATATCTATGGTCCCGTTGTCATAATTAATTTTGTGGAGAAGCCTGCGGTCATCCATTTTCCATTCAGGGTGACGAGCTATCATCTGTCCCTCAAGTTTGAACTGGATAATTGATATCGCCTTGTGCATTTTTGCGATGAGATTCTTGTTTTTGTCCGTTAGCGCACCGTCAGGATCCCCTTTAGGCATAAACAGGTCGCACTTGTCATCGCCGTAAGTCTCCATCGCAAATGTCGCGAGAGGCACAAGGTTGATTCCATACCCGTCTTCGAGAGTAGCCATATTTCCATATCGTAGGGAAACTCTCAATACATTGGCAATGCAGCATTCGTTGCCGCATGCCGCACCCATCCACAATACATCATGATTGCCCCATTGAATGTCAAGGTCTTTATATTTCAACAGGGTGTCCATGACTATATGTGCGCCGTCTCCGCGGTCGTAGATATCCCCGAGGAGGTGCAGCTGGTCGATGCTGAGCCGTTGGATCACATGCGAAATCGCGCGGATACATTCCTCCGCCTGTCCTGTGGAGATAATAGTCTCGATGATTCTGTTGTAATAAAGCTGTTTGTTTTCCTCGTAGGGGGATTCATGGAGCAGCTCTTCAATGATATAGGCAAATTCCTTCGGGAGACTTTTTCTGACCTTGGATCTCGAATATTTGGAAGAAACCTCCTGAAGAACTTTGATGAGCTGGTGGAGAGTGATCTTATAAAAATTTTCTATATCCGCTTCGGTGTTTCTCACGAGTGCTAACTTACGTCCGGGGTAATATATCAACGAGCAAAGTTGTCTGATATCTTCCTCGCGCATGCTGGTAGAGAAAAGTTCGTTTACTTTTCTTTTGATATTTCCTGACGCGTTTTTGAGAATATGGAGAAACGCCTCTGCCTCCCCGTGAATATCAGCGATGAAATGCTCTGTCCCTTTCGGAAGATTAAGGATAGCTTCAAGATTGATTATCTCGGTGGCTGCAGCAGAAATATTACCGAAATTTTGCGACAGAAGTTCAAGTAGTCTTCGGTCGGATTCTATCTTATCGGGGGTAAATGCTGACATAATGTATAATGTCGTTAAGTTTGATTGGCGTTATATATGCTTTTGTGTGGCAAAATGCTTTTGCTCGGACAAAGATAATAACAATTACTGAATCACGAAAGGAAAAGTAACATATAACATAATAAATTTGTTATAGATATTATAGAAGAGAAACTTCTGTATATTAATAATGGAATTGTTATGAAAAAAGTTGTGATAATGGGGGCGTCGTCAGGATTGGGATATGCCGTCGCCGAGGCTCTTGCGTCGAGAGGGGTAAAGGTCGGGATCGCGGCACGTCATGCCGCATCTATGGAAGCGTTAAAGGAGAAATATCCTGACACAGTAGAATATATGGTAATTGACGTGACCAAACCTGAAGCCAAGGAGAGATTGTCGGCGTTGATCGGCAAATTGGGTGGTATGGACATATATTTCCATGTGGCAGGGATAGGATATGAGAATCTATATCTTGACCCGGAAAGGGAGGTGGACATAATAAACACAAATGCCGCCGGTTTTGCAAGGATGATCTGTTGCGCTTACCGTTATTTCCGCGATAATGGCAAGAAGGGTCAGATAGCGGCAATCACATCTGTTGCGGGTACCAAGGGTATCGGCAGATTGTCGGCGTATTCTTCTTCAAAGAAATTCGGACAATGGTATCTTGATGCCTTGGAGCAATTGTCGAACGCCGAAGGTGCAGGTATATCTTTCACTGATATACGTCCGGGATGGGTTCGTACACCATTGGTTCCGGACGATAGAAAGTTCCCTATGGAGATGACTGTTGAACATGTACTTCCATTGATTATAAAGGCAATTGTCAGGAAAGAGAGGGTGGCAGTCATCGACTGGCGATGGAACGTTCTTGCAGGAGTCTGGAAAAATATTCCCAACGCATTGTGGACTAAGATGAAGATCAAGATTTCCGATCCCGACAGTCCGTTGCCCACTCGTGCTCAGCAAAAAATTGAGAATAACCGCCCATAGATCGGGCGAAACATATCGGTCAATTGGAAAAACAATGCGGGGTGTGTCATTATTGACGTTTGATAGAATGTAGGGACATCGCTTTGCGATGTTGCATATGATAATCAGAACCTAAATTTAACATGCCAAAGGCATGTCCCTACATAAATTCAATTATGACACAGCCTCATTATCATTTTTTGTGGGAATGAGACTTGTTTCATTCCTCCTGACCGGATGTGCGTTCTTCATACGCCTTGTCGGCGGAAGCTTTGTCCCTGTAAAAATTCACATGTAAAGTCTGCGGCGGATATTTGCCATCCTTATAATTTATTATAAAGCGATAGTCATTTATATTCTCCAGACTGTCTGTATTGAATGTTATGGGTGCAAACATCCCCACTTCATAAAGAGGAGTGTTAAGTCTCACCTTGAAACGTGTGTCAGGCAGTTCGATCGATTCGATTACTATTGAGTCGTTTGTAGTGTTGAGCAGCAGAACACTATATGTGGCGCCTTCATTCGTCTTAATGCCCCATATATCGCCGATCTCAGCTCCTTTAGATTTACCATGTGAGCGGTTGTCCAGGATAGCGATTGGGGTGTCATCCTTTTCCCCTTTCTTGAATGGAAGGGAATTTGCTGCATTTTCAGAATCATAGATTATGCTATACTCATAGCCTCGATCCTCAAATTTGACAGTCAGGGAATCTTCTTCGCTGTTATCATTCTTGGCGACGGAACTGCAGGAACTCGTGAATGCAAGATTCATAGCAAGCAGAATCCCTGTGGAAATAATTAGATGATTTCGTTTCATATTTTTGATGTTTTTGAAGATTTTTATTGTTTGATTTTGAAATTCCGGAGGCTGTGGCGTAATTGAATTTATGTAGGGACATGCCTTTGGCATGTTAAATTAAGGCTTTGATTATCATATGCAACATCGCAAAGCGATGTCCCTACATTCTATCAAACGTCAATAATGACACACCCCACCAGTCATAACTTCAGATCATCAGATTTTCAAATTTA